>JBEIOT010000251.1:0-1909 GCA_040377415.1 Azospirillum sp.
CGCGAGCCTGCTGCTCATCCGCCCAAAAGATTACCCCACTGTCATCCGTGCGATCGCCAAGGTCGTGCGCCAGTTCCGCGAGCTCATCGACGGCGTGAAGGGGCAGGTGGATGGCGTGCTGAACGATTCTGGCATCAACGAATTCAAAGCGCAGACCCGCACCATCATCGACCTCGAGGGCAAAGAACAAGTCGCCTACGATGTGAATGAAATTCTGCCCAAGGACAAAGTATGAGCGCAGCCCCGCTCATCGCGCATCTGGCGGAACTGAAGACGCGCCTCATCCGCGCTGTGCTGGTATGGCTTGTCGCCACCGTGCTGTGCTACCTGTTCGCAGAGGATATCTATAATTTCCTCATCGCCCCGCTGGCCGAGGCCTTCGGGCCGGATTCGGGTCGCCGCCTCATCGCCACTGGATTGACGGAAACCTTCGTCACCTACCTGCGCATCGCCATGTATGGCGGATTCTTCATCGGGTTCCCTTACATCGCTGCGCAGATATACCTGTTCGTCGCGCCGGGGCTTTACAAGCACGAAAAAGGCATCTTGGCGCCGTACCTTGCCATCGCGCCGCTGCTGTTCGTCGCCGGTGCGGCATTCGCTTATTATCTGGTGCTGCCCAAGGCGTGGCATTTCTTCGTTAGTTTCGAAATTCCTGCAGGAGAGGCGGCGCTGCCGCTGGTGGTCGAAGCCAAGGTGAGCGAATACCTGTCGCTGGTGATGCAAATTGTTCTGGCGTTCGGCATCAGCTTCCAGCTGCCGGTGCTGCTCACGCTGCTAGTGCGTACCGGCTTAGTCACCACCCGCGCATTGGCCAAAGGTCGCCGCTACGCTGTGGTCATTTTGCTCACCATCGCGGCATTCATCACCCCGCCGGATTTGCTCAGCCAAGTCCTGCTGTTCATCCCGCTTTACGCGCTGTATGAGCTGTCCATCCTAGTTGGCCGCCGTGTCGAAAAACGCCGCGCCGACGCCATCATCGAAGAGCCAAGCCATGCATGATATCCAGTCCATCCGCAAAGACCCTGCCGCGTTCGATGCCGCCTTAGCGCGCCGCGGCTTAGAGCCAAGATCCGCCGACCTGCTGGATCTGGACGCCAGCAAGCGCGAGGGCATGACCAACCTGCAAAGCCTGCTGGCCCGCCGCAACGAAGTCGCCAAACAGATCGGCGAAGCGATGCGCACCGACAAAGCGCTCGCCGAGCGCCTGAAGGTGGAAGCGGGGGAGCTGAAAGCCAAGATCGCCGCGATGGAGAATGGTGGCGAAGAGAACGCCGCGCTCAACGACGCGCTCAGCCGCATCCCCAACATCCTGGCGGCGGATGTGCCCGAAGGCATCACCGAGATGCACAATAAAGAAATTAAAGTGGTAGGCGAAAAACCTGCGATGGCGTTTACACCCATGGACCACGTGGCGCTGGGCGAAAAGCTGGGCATGATGGATTTCGAGACCGCCGCAAAAATTTCCGGCGCGCGCTTCGTATTGCTTCAAGGCCCACTGGCCCGCATGGAGCGCGCACTCGCCAGCTTCATGCTCGACATCCATACCACGAAGTTCGGCTACACCGAATGCGTGCCGCCGTACCTCGTGAAAGACAATGCCCTGTTCGGCACCGGCCAGTTGCCGAAATTCGCGGAAGACCTATTTAAAACGACGACCGACCACTGGCTCATCCCCACCGCCGAAGTTTCGCTGACCAACATCGTGGCCGATAGCATCATCGAAGAAAACACGCTGCCGCGCCGCTACACGGCGCACACGCCGTGCTTCCGCAGCGAGGCGGGCAGTGCAGGCAAGGACACGCGCGGCATGATCCGCCAGCACCAGTTCAGCAAGGTCGAGCTGGTGAGCATCACCAAGCCAGAAGATTCCGGCGCCGAGCACGAGCGCATGCTGGGCGCCGCCGAA
>JBEIOT010000248.1:0-1972 GCA_040377415.1 Azospirillum sp.
CCTGCTCCACCAGCGCCTCGGCTTCGGCGACAGAGGCGCGCGCGAGCGCGTCATCGAGCTGGAGCAAGGTGTCGCCGCTGCGAACACTCTGGCCCGCGTCGACCGCGACCGAGAGCACGAGCCCGCTCGCTTGCGCGGCCGCCTCAGCCTTCAACGCCGAGTTCGCTTCGAACGTACTACCGGTCTCTTCCGGCTCGGGCAAATTCATGGCCGCGGCAGAAGTAATGGTAATGCCCAATGGGCGCAGCAGATCATCGAACTCGCGCAACTTGCCCTGGTTATGGCTGGCAAGCAAAAGCGGTGTGGTGACGGTTACGCTCACGCGACACCTACGCCCAAGGCAATCTGTTGTTTCTTCACCAGCTCGCTGATGCCAAGTTTGCCAAGGCCTACCAACTGCTGCAGTTGGTCTTCGCTAAAAGTGCTTTCTTCGCCACTGGCTTGCACTTCCACCATCTGGCCGTCAGCAGTCATGATGATGTTGGCATCCACTTCAGCACTTGAGTCTTCTTCATAGTCAAGGTCGAGCACGGCACGGCCATCGACGATGCCGCACGAAATGGCGGCGACGGGCACGATGAGCGGATCGGATTTGATGAGGCCTTTTTTCTGCAGGTGCTTGAGCGCCAGTGCCAGTGCCACGAAGCCACCGGTGATGGATGCAGTGCGGGTGCCGCCATCGGCTTCGATCACATCGCAATCGATCACGATCTGGCGCTCGCCCAGTTTGGCGAGGTCTACCGAAGTGCGCAGGGCGCGGCCGATGAGGCGTTGGATTTCTTGGGTGCGGCCCGACTGTTTGCCTTTGGCCGCTTCGCGCGGGTTGCGGCTGTTGGTGGCTCGCGGCAGCATGCCGTATTCGGCAGTGACCCAGCCACGGCCCGTGTTGCGCAGGAAATGCGGCACGCCTTCGTCGATGCTGGCGGTGCACAACACTTTGGTATGGCCGAATTCGACGAGGCAGCTGCCTTCAGCATGGCGCGAATAGCCGGGGGTAAGGGTAACGGGGCGCAGCTGGTCAGCGGTGCGATCGAATGAACGGGGCATGGATTCTCCTTGGTTTCTGGCAGGGTAGGGCACATCGAGTGATGCTTCAACTGCATTTGGCACTTGAAAATGAAACAATATGTACGCACATAAGGACCCATGAACGAACCGCACCCCATCGACGAGCCCGAGGACGAACTGCCCGAAGGCGAGGAAACCAGCGCTGAAGCTGCGCCGGAAGCCATGGCGCGCGCGCTACAAGCGCTGCTCGACCTGAAGGAAACCGAACTTGCCGCCATGAAGGACCAGGCCCTGCGCGCCTTGGCCGAGGTAGAGAACACCCGCCGCCGCAGCGAGCGCGAGCTGGCCGACATGAGCAAATACGCCGTCAGCAACTTCGCCCGCGACCTGGTGAATGTGCTGGAGAACCTGCAACGCGCGACCGACGCCATTTCGCCAGAGCTGCGTGTGAGCCAGCCTGCCGTGGCCAGTTTGGCGACCGGCGTGGAGATGACGCTGAAAGAGCTGATCACCACGTTCGAGCGCTACGGCATCGTGCGCATCGACCCGCTGGGCCAAAAATTCGACCATAACTACCATCAGGCCGTCGCCCAGATCGACGCGCCGGGTGCCGAAGCTGGCACCGTGGTGCAAGTGCTGCAGGCGGGGTACAGCATTCACGACCGCTTGCTGCGCCCAGCCATGGTTGCTGTTGCTGCCGCGGGCGGCACTCCCGGTGCTGCCGTTGATACCAAGGCCTAGACACTCCCCTGAATCCTGCTAGATTCCCCGTTATGGAATCTTTTAAACGATTGTTATCGAGCGACATTCCGTTCGCCCGCGACGATGCGCACCGCATGCTGCCTGCCATGGTGGCGTGCCTCATCGGCTTTGCCGCGCTGCTGTTGGCGCTTTCGGTTTCGTTGAGCGATGGCGTCAGCGCCCAAGCGCGCGAGGTCAACGGCGTGCTGCAGGTGGAAGTGCC
>JBEIOT010000168.1:0-4253 GCA_040377415.1 Azospirillum sp.
GCTCCTTCTTGGGCCCGGGGAAACCTGGGCCTCTTTTTATTTGCGTCGCAAATAAAAAGGCATTGGAAGCTCGCCGATCGCGCATCCTGCGCGACAACTCGCGCCGCTCAGGGCTGGCGCGCCTACTGGCGCGAAGGCTTGGATGACTCTAGGGCGCTGGAAAATAAGGGTTATGTTAAATACGGCGGTTTCGCCGCCGTTATATGACGGGTCTGTGAAGATTTCACGCAACCCTTGCGGGTGATTTAATATCTGCTACCAAAGGGTTAACAAAAACAAGGATTGGATGTGGCACCGGCAGCACAAGGCTGTTGGAATGGAAGGAAAATACCGGACGCACGCGCGTATTGGTTGTATCCTTCGCTTGCATCCGATACATGAGCTAGAAGAATTCGGGACGACAATGGCATACAAAAACACACTATTCGCCACCCTGAACGTAACCAAGAATGCTCAGCAGACCGCTGAGGATGACGGTAACGCGCTGTCGGACCTGATGGCCAATCCCGAGTATCTTCGCCACTCCAGTTCGATCATCAACGATGCGTTGAAGGACGGGTTCGACGTGCTGCAACTGCCCAACGGCGACATCGTCACCACCGGCACCAAAATTATCACCAACACTTACGGGTGGGACGCGGCGAAATCGAAACTGGTGAAAGCCCGTGCCGCCAACGAGAAGCCGCGCAAATCGCGCAAAGGCAAATCCGCCGAAGCGGATGATGCCGACGACTCCGAAGAGTAGTCTTTTAATATTTAAGCTGTTCGCCGATCGCGCATCCTGCACGACAACTCGCGCCGCTCAAGGCTGGCGCGCCTACTGGCGCGAAGCTAGTTATTGAACTTGAATCGGTGTAATTTTCGTGGCGAGGCCATTGCTGCCCAGCTCCACGATGCAACCGCACAGCGTGCCGGCACCGGTGCCGGGTTCCATGCGGATCTTGCGGCGCTTCTCAAGGAATTGCTGCATGGGCCCGGTGGGCTCGAAGCCGATTACGGTATTGTTATAGTCGCCGCACATGCCCGCATCGGTCTGGTAGGCGGTGCCGCCGGCAAGAATGCGTGCGTCGGCGGTGGGCACGTGCGTGTGGCTGCCAACCACGGCGGAGACGCGACCATCAAGGAACACGCCCATCGCCATTTTTTCTGAGGTCGCTTCAGCATGCATGTCGACGAAGATCGCATCCGTGGTTCCGCCGAGGGTGAGGCCTTTGAGCGCGGCTTCGGCGCAGGTGAATGGCGAATCGAGGTATTCTTTGTGGAACACCTGACCGAGCAGATGCAGCACGGTCAGCTTCATGCCGTTCTCGAGCGTGAAAGTGCGCAGGCCCGTGCCGGGTGTGCTGGCCGGATAGTTATGGGGGCGCAATAAGCGTGGTTCCTGACCGAGGAGCGAGGGCGCGTCCTTCTGGTCGAACACATGGTCGCCGCCGGGCATCACGTCGATGCCGCTGGCTTTGAGATCGCGCAGGCTGTCGCCATTGATGCCAAAGCCGCCCGCTGCGTTATCGACATTCACGATGACCGCGTCGAGATTATGTTCGCGGCGAAGCTCAGGCACGCGGCGTTTCACCACGTCACGTCCGGCACGGCCTACGATATCGCCACAGTACAAGATTTTCATGGGGGCGGCTTAGCGCAGATATTTCGTGGAGTCGAGAGGATACGGTGCGTAGCGGCGATGGCCGCCGCGAGCCGCCGCGCGAGGGGGTTAAGGAGCGTAGCGACGAAAGGGGTGGCTTGCCCCCTTTCACGCGCGTTAGCGCGCACTAAAAATTACCGGAACATGCTGACGCCCAGCTCGGTCAAGATACCATCCAGCGGCTGGTCGTGCGCGTCGCTTGGGATACGGTCGACCTCTTGCGCAGAATAGGCGACACCAATGAACAGCGGGGGCGTTGCGAAGTCACGCATGGCTTGCATGGTGCGGTCGTAATAGCCGCCACCATAGCCCAAGCGATACCCGTCGCCATCGAATGCTAACAGTGGCACGAGCACCAATGCAGGAATGGTGGCGGGGTTGGTGGCTAGCGGCTCCATCGAGCCGACCTGCGATCTCACCAGCGGTTCACCCAGCGACCATTCACGGAACAGCAACGATTTCTCAGGCCGGATGCAGGGTAGGGCAGTGAGCTTATCCCATTTACCCATCATCTCGAATACTGGCAGTACATCGATCTCGCCGCGCATGGCGCTGTAACCGGCGAAGCTTTCGGTGAAGGCAAGAATAGGATGATCGGCGAAGTGGCGCGCAACAGCTTGCGCCGCGGTCGCCGCCATCGCGTGCGATATCTGCGTGCGCTTTTGCTGCATCTGCTGGCGCAGTTTGCGTTTCTCGGACGTAAGGGTGCGGGTGTCGGCGCTCATGCCGCGATTATGCGAAAATGCCGACAGGATGCAACGAAAGCCTTAGCAAATACCGCTTCCAGAATCTTTCGACTTGTCCATATCGCCCGCACCTATGAAGTCGGTCCATTCGCTTTTGTCGGCATCGCCGATCTGAGCGACTGATTCGAATGAAGCTAGGGATGGGCGTTCGACAGTTTTGACCGCTTTCGGGTCGATGATGCCACCTTTGATGACGTAATCGCGCCAGTTCTCTGCTTCTGCAGCATCGATCTCGACCGGCGGTACGACCGTGTGTGGGTGTTTGCCGCGGCGGGTGCGGCGGGGTTTGTTCTCATCGTCGACTTTGGGTTTTATCACGGCTGCAGTAGTGCGGTTCTTGCGTTTGCTTCGTGCCCATGCATCCGGGTCTTCGCGCTCGTTATATTCTCCCTTGGCAACCGCAACGCCGAACGTTTGCGGTTCTTCGAGGCCGACGCGATCTTCTTCAGCGTCCGCGTGCGGAGGTATCCACGCGTCTTCGGGGATCAGCGGTTGCGTCGGCAGCACCATTTCTTCGGTCACGCGAAGTGGCAATTCTTTCCGGTCCGCTTTTTCTTCGCGGAGCCGCGCACGATAATTATCGCTGGGTTTCGCGTCCGGCGGCGATCGCACGCTCCAGCCATTGCGTCCCTGAATGCCATAGTTTTTCTTTTGCTTGCCCATCGGTATGTCCAAAAAAGAAAATGAAGGGAAGGGTGCGCGAGCGAGCCCGCGCACCCGTTTGGTTTAGGCGACGCTACGATCGGGCGACGCAAACTGCTTGTCGATGGCGCGTTCAAGCTCCACTCGCATGGTCATCTCACCTTTGCCGAGCTTGGTCAGCGCACGGTCCACCGTTTCATCCGGCAGGGCGAAAATATTGGAGACGGTTTGCTCGACAGTGTCGCGGACTTCTTTCGGCGAATGGTCGTAGAGGCTAATTTCTTCCGGCGTTGCCAGGCGGATCTTCGTGAGGTTGAATCTCGCATGGGAATTGAGCCATTCGAGTTCGTGCTGCAGATTGCTGTTGGCACCCTCATTCGAGGTCGTGCCTGATGCGCTGACAAGAAGGCGCAGGCCCATGCGTTCTTTCGACGAGAACCCGGCCGCGCGTGCCTGTTCTTCGGTGATGTCGCGGAACGGCACGTTCTCCTGCACGCCTTCTACCATGACCGGCACCGACAGGCGCGTATCGTATCTGTTCTTCAGGAAGTGCAAGCCGCGGCGCGGCGAGTCGTAACCGAGGTTAATGGTCTTATCACCGGTGATGACCTGCAGGATGCCACCCTTCGTCGCTTCCAGTGTTCTGATGAGTGGGGTCTTTTTCTCGGTGTCGCTCGTGCTGTAACCGGTATCTTCTTTCGACATAAAATCTCCTTCATCCTCAGTTTGACGAACGGCGTTCTGCCGCTTCGCTATCGGTTGTAGCCAGTGGGACAGGTGCCGTGTATGAAGCTTTTGTGAAAGTGCCCCGTTGCAACGCAGTATAATAGCCTGCAACGCATGGGTTTTTTATGGAATGAGCCCTTAAACTGGGGCCAATAAGAACGAACGAGGATGTTATGAAGACCACCCTGAAAGCCGCTGTCACCCTTACCTGCGCCATGCTGGCACTCACCGCCTGCGACGGGCTGATGCGCAAAGAGAAAGAAGCGCCGAAATTCGGCTCGCTGAAACATAACCTGCTGCTGGTCGACCAGAACGGCACCCGCTTCGGCTCGGTCGAGATGGACCCTGTCACCGGCGGTCGCGTTATGGATGCCGAGGGCCGCGTCATTGGCACCATCGTCACGCCTGCCATCACATCGACCGTGACCACGGTCAGCCCCGTGGCGCCGACCTACTAGGCAAACCCTTGCGTTTTAGCGGATAAGGGCTATATTACC
>JBEIOT010000238.1:0-2217 GCA_040377415.1 Azospirillum sp.
ATTGCGGCTATTGCTCGCAGTCATCCAAATTCAAAACGGATGTGAAAGCCAGCAAGCGCATGGAAGTGGAAGCGGTGCTGAAAGAAGCAGCCGAAGCCAAGGCCAACGGTGCAAGCCGCTTCTGCATGGGCGCCGCATGGCGCTCACCAAAAGAGCGCGATATGGAACCGCTGAAAGAAATGATCGCCGGTGTGAAAGCCATGGGTATGGAAACCTGCGCCACGTTGGGCATGCTGACGCCAGAACAGGCGCTGGAGCTGGCGCATGCGGGGCTCGATTATTACAACCACAACCTCGATACGTCGGAGAATTTCTACGGCGAGATCATCACTACCCGCACCTACAGCGACCGTTTGGAAACACTCTCCAACGTGCGTGATGCGGGCATGAAGACCTGCTGCGGCGGCATCATGGGCATGGGCGAGCAAGAGCAAGATCGCGCTGACCTCATCGTGACGCTGGCCAACCTGCCGGTGCAGCCCGAGAGCGTGCCGATGAACATGCTGATCGCGATCAAAGGCACGCAGCTTGAGGCGACGCCGCGCCTTGACCCCATCGAATTCGTGCGCACCATTGCGGTGGCGCGCATCATGCTGCCCAAATCCATGGTGCGCCTTTCGGCAGGCCGCGAAGCGATGACCAAAGAGATGCAGGCCATGTGCTTCTTCGCGGGTGCTAACAGCATCTTCTATGGCGACAAATTGCTGACCGCCGCCAACCCCGAAGCGACCAGCGATGACGCGCTGTTTTCGGCTCTGGGCCTTTATCCCATGAAGTTGGCCGAAGAATTGCAAACCAAAGCTGCATGAATACCAAAAACCCCGCATGGTTCGACGCCGGATGGGAGCATATCTGGCTCCCCTACGCGCAGATGAAGACCGCCCAGCCGCCGGTGCCGGTGGTGGGGGCTGCAGGTTCGCATTTGAAGCTGGCTGACGGCAAGACGCTGATCGATGGCATCAGCAGCTGGTGGACGGCGTGCCATGGCTACCAGCACCCGCACATCGTGAAGGCCATGCAGGAACAGGTGGGCACGCTGAGCCATGTGATGTTCGCCGGCCTGGCGCATGAGCAGCCCTACAAACTGGCCGAGCGGCTGTGTAAGTTCACCCGCATGAACATGGCGCGCGTATTCTTCGCCGAATCGGGTTCCGTCGCGGTGGAAGTGGCGATGAAAATGGCGCTGCAATACTGGCGCAACAAGGGCGAACCCAAGCGCACCAAGTTCATCTATTTCAATAACGGCTACCATGGCGACACGATGGGTGCGATGGGCGTGAGCTCGGATTCGGACTTCAAGAATGCGTTCGGCGGGTTGGCGCTAAAGAACTACCAGCTCGATATCCCGCACGATGAATACAGCTTCACCGAGTTCGCCGACACCGTAGCCGCCATCAAGAACCAAGTGGCGGCGCTCATCATCGAGCCGCTGGTGCAAGGCGCCGGTGGCATGAAGTTCTACGATGCCGACATTCTCTCGGAAATTCGCCGCGTGTGCCGCGACCATAACATCCTGTTCATCGCCGATGAAATTGCCACTGGCTTTGGCCGCACGGGCAACCTATTCGCCTGCCACGAAGCAGCCATTGAGCCTGATATTCTCTGCATCGGCAAAGCCCTTACCGGCGGCCATGCGCCGTTAGCCGCCACGCTGGCGACAAAAGAAGTGTTCGAAGCGTTCTGGAGCGACGACCACGACAAAGCGCTGATGCACGGCCCCACCTTCATGGCCCATGCCATCGGCTGTGCGGCGGCGAATGCATCGCTGGATCTGTGGGAGAGCGAGCCGCGCTTGGCGCAGGCCGAAGCGCTGGAACAGAAATTATGGGATGGCTTGAAGCATTTGCAAGGCCACACTGGTGTGCGCGATGTGCGCGTCAAAGGCGCTATCGGTGTTATCGAAATTGAAGAAGACCGCGCACGCATCCAGCGCATGCGCGCGGCGACCGTGAAAAAAGGCGTCTGGCTGCGCCCGTTCGGCAATATCCTTTATTGCACGCCACCGCTGAATATTTCCGACGCCGACCTCAAGCTGCTGCTGGTGGGCATGGAAGAGCTGCTAAGCGCCTGACAGTCATCCTGCGAGGCGAAGCCTGCGCAGGATCTAGATCCTGTGCCCCGCGGACGCGGCCACAGGATGACGAAAAAGGTTAAGCACCGAGTTCCTTGATGTAGCCCGCGATGACGTCGAGGCCTTGCTGCCAGAAATCTGGCTTG
>JBEIOT010000077.1:0-8684 GCA_040377415.1 Azospirillum sp.
GAAGCGGGGCGTCCCTTCTTCTCGATGTCGGGCTCCGACTTCGTCGAGATGTTCGTGGGTGTCGGCGCGAGCCGTGTCCGCGACCTCTTCGAGCAGGGGAAGGCGCACGCGCCGTGCATCATCTTCATCGACGAAATCGACGCCGTGGGTCGTCATCGTGGTGCCGGCCTCGGCGGCGGGCACGATGAGCGCGAGCAGACGCTGAACCAGCTCCTGGTCGAGATGGATGGTTTCGAAGCCAACGAATCGGTCATCCTCATCGCCGCGACCAACCGTCCCGACGTGTTGGACCCTGCACTTCTGCGCCCGGGTCGTTTCGATCGTCAGATCACGGTGCCCAATCCCGATATCGAAGGCCGTACCAAAATTTTGCAAGTGCACATGAAAAAAGTGCCGTTGGCACCGGATGTCGACGCACGCACCATTGCGCGCGGCACGCCGGGCTTCTCGGGCGCTGACCTTGCGAACCTGGTGAACGAAGCCGCTTTGCTGGCCGCGCGCCACGATAAGCGCGTGGTCACCATGCGCGAACTCGAATCTGCCAAAGACAAAGTGATGATGGGCGTCGAGCGCAAATCGATGGTGATGAGCGATGAAGAAAAACGCATGACGGCGTATCACGAAGCCGGTCACGCCATCATCGCCATTCACTGCGAAGCGAGCGACCCGATCCACAAAGCGACCATCATTCCGCGCGGTCGTGCACTCGGCATGGTGATGCGTTTGCCCGAGACCGATAAAATTTCGTACCACCGCGAAAAAATGTATGCCGACCTGGCCGTGGCCATGGGTGGCCGCGTTGCCGAGGAGATGATCTTCGGTCACGATAAGGTCAGCAGCGGCGCCAGTTCCGACATCGCCTACGCTACTAAACTGGTGCGCGCGATGGTGACGGAATGGGGCTTGTCCGACGCGCTTGGCCCCGTGCATTACGGGCAGAGTGAACAAGGCGAGCCCTTCCTCGGCCAAAGCATCACGCGCCATAGCACCACGTCGGAAGCGACGGCGGCAGCAGTGGATGCGGAAGTCAAACGCATCGTCGTCGAAGCGCATGCAACCGCGACCCGAATGCTTACCGAGTATCGCGAAGAGCTGGAGACCGTGGCACAAGCGTTACTGGAATTTGAGACCCTGACGGGCGACGAGATCATCGCGCTGGCCAAGGGCGAGCAGATCAGCCGTCCCGACACCAGCTTCGAAGCGAAGAAGCGCGTCTCAAGCACCCTGCCCTCACGCCGCAAAAAAGGCGTGGACCTCACGCCTGAGGGCATCAAGGACGCGGACAAGCCTGCCGGTGGCGACGACGCGACGTTGCACTAGTCGCTCAATTACCCCTGAATATTTCGATTCATTTCATTGCGCGCATGCACAAGCGGGGCTAAGGCTGCCCCATGGCTAAACGCAAATATTTTGGCACGGATGGTATCCGCGGCACCGCGAACGGTTTCCCCATGACGGCGGAGATCGCGCAGCGCTTGGGTGTGGCTGCGGGTCACTACTTCAACCGTGGCGACCACCGCCACCGCGTGGTCATCGCTAAAGACACCCGCCTCTCCGGTTACATGATCGAGAACGCACTGACCTCGGGCTTTCTCTCGGCTGGCGTCGATGTGGTCCTTGTGGGTCCCTTGCCCACACCGGCCGTCGCCTTCCTCGCCAAAGCGATGCGCGCCGATCTTGGCGTGATGATCTCGGCCTCGCACAATCCGTACAAAGATAACGGCCTCAAATTGTTCGGGCCCGATGGCTACAAATTGTCGGACGCGACCGAGCTTGAGATCGAAGCGCTGATGGACAAGGACACGGCAAGCATGCTGTCGGATCCCGAAAAAATTGGTCGTGCGAAACGCCTCGACGATGCACCGGGCCGCTACATTGAATTCGTGAAGTCGACCTTCCCCAAACATCTGCGCCTTGATGGCCTTAAGATCGTGATCGATTGCGCCAACGGTGCGGGATACCAAGTTGGCCCGATCATCCTTTACGAGCTGGGTGCGGAAGTCATCCCCATGGCCGTGCACCCCAACGGCACCAACATCAACAAAGAATGTGGCAGTACACACCCGCAAGCCTTGGCTGCGCAGGTGGTGATGGAGCACGCGCATCTGGGCATCGCGCTCGATGGCGATGCTGACCGCCTTGTCGTGGTCGATGAGAACGGCACTGTCATCGACGGCGACCAGCTGATGGCGATGGTCGCCGCGCGCGCCGCTAAACATGACGAGCTGAAAGGCAACGGCATCGCCGCCACGCTGATGAGCAACCTCGGCTTAGAGAAATTCCTCACCAGCAAAAAACTGAAAATGCACCGCACCAAAGTGGGCGACCGTTACGTGATGGAGGCGATGCGCGAGCACGGCTTCAACATCGGCGGCGAACCCAGCGGCCACATCATTCTTGGCGATCACGCGACCACGGGCGATGCGCTGGTGGCAGCATTGCAAGTACTCGCCGCGCTGCTGGAAGATGGCCGCCCCGCCAGCAAAGCGATGCAGATGTTCACGCCGGTACCGCAGGTGCTGAAGAATGTGAGTTTCAAAGGCAAATCGCCGATGGAGCGCGACGACGTGAAGAAAGCCATCGACGCCATTGAGAAAAAACTCGGCGGCAATGGCCGCATCATCGTGCGCCCCAGTGGCACCGAGCCGTTGCTGCGCATCATGATCGAAGGTGAAAGCCAGAACGCCATCACGCAGATGGCCGATGAGCTTGCCGCGCTCATCACCACGCCAAAACAAGCCAAGGCTTCCTAATGATCAAAGGCCGCGTCCTTGTCGTGGCGGGATCGGACCCCAGCGGTGGCGCGGGCATCCAGGCCGACATTAAAACCGTCACCGTGCTGGGCGGTTATGCCATGAGCGCTATCACCGCCCTCACCGCGCAGAATACCAACGGCGTGTTCGGCGTGCATGCGGTGCCGGCAGAATTCATTGCGCAGCAAATGCAGCTTTGCCTGGAAGATATCGGCGCCGATGCGATCAAGACCGGCATGCTGCATTCGGCCGAGGTCATCCACGCCGTCGCAGCGAACCTGCCAAGCGGCGTTCCTTTGGTCGTCGACCCGGTGATGATCGCCAAGGGCGGTGCGCCTTTGCTGCAAACACAAGCATTGGCTGCGCTTAAAGAAAAGCTCCTGCCACGCGCGACCATCATCACGCCGAATCTCCCGGAAGCCGAATTACTCACCGCACGCGCTATTTCTTCCGAGGCAGCGATGATCGACGCGGCGCGCGACTTGCTCGATTACGGCGCGCAGGCCGTGTTGCTGAAAGGCGGTCACAATGAGCTGCCCACCATCACCGATGTGCTGCAGGTGCGCGGGCAAGCGCCCATCCTGTTGCGAGCCAACCGTGTTGACACTAAGCATACGCACGGCACCGGCTGCACGCTGGCCTCGGCGATCGCCACCGGGCTAGCGCAAGGCATGGGGCTGGAAGAAGCAGTCCGCCGGGCGCATGGTTATGTGCAGTTGGCCATCGCCGCCGCGCCGGGCTTGGGCAAAGGCCACGGACCACTGGGTCATTTGCCTGATAAATCAGCCTATTAAGTCCAAACTACGGCGCACGGTAGCGCGTTTGGGCCCGGTTACACCAAAAAAACTTGCCAAAGCAGTGGGTGGCCTTTAAGAACCCGCCTCCTACCCGGCAAAATCCGGGTAGTTATGGAGAGAAATATGGCCCGCAAGAATATTCACCCGGCATACCACACCGTTACGGTACAAATGACCGATGGTACCACCTACCAGACCCGTTCGACCTACGGCAAAGAAGGCGACACGATCCAACTGGACGTTGATCCGAAAACGCACCCGGCATGGGTTGGTGGCGTAACGCTGCGTCAGACCGGCCGTCTCGAAGGCTTCACCAAGCGCTTCGGTGGCATTGCCAGCATCAACAAATCGCCGAACACTGTTCGCAGCGAAGACAAAGAAGAAAAGAAAGCGTAAGCGCTTTCGCTTCACGATACGAAAAGGGCTCTGCTTGCGCAGAGCCCTTTTTTAGTTCCAGAGAGGACCGGATGGCCCTCTCCGAAGCGTTTCAGGTAACGGGCTGTCGCTTCCTTTGCGACAGATGGACGCCCGTGAAGAATGCGATCGTCCAAATGATCCCGTGGATACGTACGACACCATCGGGCGCATATCCGAACAGGATAGCTCCCAACGGCACGAACGCGATGACGGCAGCGAACAGCAAGACCAGCAGATCGGGGATGTCATCCTCCATCTTGTCGCAGATCCAGCCCACTACGAAGCCGACTGCCGTAGCAACCAAAGCTGCTGCAACGATGAGTAACCAGAAAGTGTGTCCCATCTCCTTTACTCCGCACGTCACCATGAGCGAGATTGCCCATGAAAAATCTTTTAAAAAAGATATGTGACGGGGCCAAGCTAGCAGCCGAGTGTGACGGTTTTATGATGATTTCTTGCCAAACAGCGCTTCCGCAGCGCTTTTCATGCCGCCTTGTTTGGCGATCTGCGCTTCGACCTTGGAAATCTCTTGCTGTAGATCAGCGATGTAATCGCGCATCTGTTGCACGCCCATCCCATAGAGGTCACGTGGGAAAACCTGCGGGCGTTTTGACTTGGCGATCTCGTCTTCATCATCCGGTGCGGCCATGGGTGGACTCCTTTGATACATATTGACAAGTAGCGCGTTTGGCGCGACTTGCTAGCCTTATGTTCTCCCGTCGCAAATCAAGCAGTTCGCAAAGCAATGCGCCCCTCATGCGCGCCATGGATGTCGCACGCTCGGGTGCCGAGCGCGGCGTGCTGTATGCGCACCGCACCGCGACGCCCGCACCGGCCGATGGCGAAGTGCTTCTGAAGGTCGCTTACGCCGGCACCAACCGCGCCGACCTGCTGCAGATCGAAGGCAGCTATCATCCGCCCGAAGGCGCACCCACCATTCCGGGGCTTGAAGTATCGGGCACCATCGAAGCGGTGGGTAACCACGTGGTCGGCTGGAGCGCGGGCGAGCAGGTCTGCGCCCTGCTCTCAGGCGGCGGCTATGCCGAATACGTGACCGTACCGGCCACGCAACTGCTCTCCATTCCCGGCCGCCTAACCTTAAAAGAAGCGGCGAGCCTGCCAGAAGCCGCCGCGACCGCGTTCATGGCGCTCTCGCAAGAAGCCAAGCTAAAACCCTATGAGCGCGTGCTCATCCATGGTGGCGCATCGGGCACCGGCCTCATGCTGGCGCAAGTGGCGCGCGCCTGGGGCGGCGAGGTCTACGCGACCGCTGGTGGTCCCTCCAAGGTCGATTTCGTGAAGAGGCTCGGCGTGACCGCCATCGACCATGTCGCGCATGATTTCAGCGAACAGGTGATGAAGCTGACCAAGAACGAAGGCGTCGATGTCATCATCGACATCCTCGGCGGACCGCAGCTGCAGAACCATTTGAAATTGCTGCGCCCGCGTGGCCGTCTGGTGTGCCTGGCCTTCATGGAAGGCAACGTGGCCGAGAACCTGCGCCTGGGCGGATTGCTGATGAAGCAGCTCACCGTGCGCGGTGCGACCCTGCGCAATCGCAGCGTGGCCGAGAAGGAAGAGATCGTGCTGGGCGTGCACAAACACATCTGGCCGCATCTCACCACGGGCGTCATCAAGCCCTATATCGACTCGTGCCTGCCACTGGAAGAGGCCGAAAAAGCCTTGGAGCGCATGCAAGAACGCTTGCATTGCGGCAAGATTCTACTAGAAGTGGCCGCGTAAAACGAGACACAGCCTACGAGGACGACCATGCCCTATCCGCTTATGCCCAAAGCCACCGCCGTTTGGATGGTGGAGAACACCACCCTCAGCTTCGAGCAGATCGGTGCCTTCTGCGGCATGCATCCGCTTGAAATTCAAGGGATTGCGGATGGCGAAGTTGCCACCGGCATCATCGGCCAGAACCCGATGGACGCTGGCGAACTGACCCGTGAAGAAATCGAGAAAGCCGAAAAGGACGAGAGCTACAACATGGTCATGGCCGACAAAGCCGTGAAGCATATCGCCATGGGCAACGCCAAAAAGAAGGGCGCGCGCTACACGCCGGTCGCCCGTCGCCAGGATAAGCCCGAGGCTATCGCCTGGATCATCAAATACCATCCCTACATGCCGGATGCGCAGATCGTGAAGCTGATCGGCACCACCAAGAAAACCATCGACAGCATCCGCGAGCGTTCGCACTGGAACATCGGCAACATCAAGCCGAAGGATCCGGTGTTGCTCGGCCTGTGCATGCAGACCACGCTCGATGCCGTGGCCAGCAAGTACCGCCCAGCCGATCATACGCCGGTCGACGCTTCCGAAGACGACGCCGCTTAATCCGCGATCAAGGGGTCCCGCATGAGCTCACCCCAGACACTCACTCGCCACCTCGATCGTTTGAACGAGACCAAAGTGCTGTGCGTTGGCGACCTGATGCTTGACCGCTTCATGTACGGCAAGGTCGATCGTATTTCGCCCGAGGCACCCATCCCCGTTTTTACGCAGCAATCCGAATCGAGCATGCTCGGCGGCGCGGGCAACGTGGTGCGCAATCTGCTTTCGCTGGGCACCCAAGCGGCCTTCGTCTCCGTCATCGGCGACGATGCGGTCGGCAACAAACTCACCAAGCTGGTGGGCGAAGAAAAGAACCTGCTGCCGTACGTGCTGACCGAGCGCAATCGCATCAGCACCAAGAAGACGCGCTATGTCGCCGGTAGCCAGCAGCTGCTGCGCAGCGACCACGAGACCGCCGCGCCCATCAACGAGCAAACGCAATCGCGCCTCATCGACATCATTCTCGAAGAGATGGCCCAGTACCAAGCCATCATCCTCTCCGATTACGGCAAGGGCGTGCTGACGCCAGCACTGTGCCGCAAAGTGATCGACGCAGCGAATGCTGCCAACATCCCCATCTTCGTCGACCCCAAAGCGCGCGATGTATCGGTCTATGCCGGCGCCACCGTGCTTAGCCCCAACGCCAAAGAACTCGCCCTCGCCTGCGGTGTCGACAAATTCGCCGATGATGCCGCACTCATCGACGGTGCACGCAAACTCGCCCTCGCCCATCGCTTTAACTACGTACTCGTCACCCGCGGCGAAAACGGCATGACACTCGTCGATGGCGAAGGCCTCATCCAGCATGTCGATGCCACGGCGCTTGAAGTGTTCGATGTCTCCGGCGCCGGCGATACCGTTATCGCCACGCTGGCTGCCACCCATGCCGCTGGCGCGCCGATGCGCGAAGCGGTGGAACTCGCTAACCTTGCCGGTGGCGTGGTCGTCGGTCGCCTTGGCACCGCCGTCGTGCATCGCACCGATCTCACCGCCGCGCTCTACGCGCACCGTGCCGTGTCGCTGCAACAAAAGATCCTGCCACTCGAAACCGCGTGCGACATGGTCGCCAACTGGAAGCGCGACGGCCAGTCGGTCGGCTTCACCAACGGTTGCTTCGACATCATGCATGCCGGCCATATCAGCCTACTGCTCGACGCGAAGGCGCGTTGCGACAAGTTGCTCGTCGGCCTGAACACCGACGCATCCGTCAGCGGCCTTAAAGGCCCCACCCGTCCGGTGAATGCCGAGATGGACCGCGCACAGATCCTCGCCGCGCTCTCGATGGTCGATGGCGTGGTGCTGTTCAACGAAGAGACCCCGCTCAAGCTCATCGAAGCCTTGCAGCCCGACGTGCTGATGAAGGGTGCCGACTACACCAAAGAGCAGGTCGTGGGCTGGGAACTGGTCGAATCCTACGGTGGCCGCATCGAGCTTATCCCGCTTAAGACCGGCTACTCGACCACCGGCATCATCAAGAAAATGGCGGGATAGCGCCGCCCTGCTGCGTTGCAGCAGATATCCTGAATTTTAGATATATTTTAGGCACCTAGGTGCTTGAAATTCCTCTCGCGCGTCATCAATATTTGTGACATAGTTGCCTCAAATAAAAGCTACGACGACAAAAAAATCCCAGGCATATCCAACATTCGTTGCCTATCCAGCTCAGCTGTTATCTAACATCCTTATGTAAATCCTTGGGAGCTCTCCACATGTCTAATACGGTTCGTAATGCAGGTTTCACCCTCGTGGAATTAGCGATCGTGCTGGTTATCATCGGCCTTCTGGTCGGCGGTGTCCTGGTCGGTCAAGATCTGATCAAACAAGCAGAGATCCGCTCCGTCGTGGATCAAATGGAAAAAACCAACGCCGCAGTGAACACGTTCCGCGGCAAGTTCGGCGGCTTCCCCGGCGATCTGGCCTCTAACCGCGCCGTTACTTTCGGATTAAACACTGGGGTTGTTCCGGTCACGGACCGCGACGGCACCGATGGCCGTGGCGATGGTGACGGCCTCGTTGAAGGCCACAACGGCACGGCGGTGACCGCCAACGCCCTCGGTGGCGAGAGCGCCCTATTCTGGCGCGATCTTTCAACGTCGGACCTGATCTCGGAAGGTTTCAGCACTACGACGGGCGGTCCGGCTGTTAGCGCAACGCTTGCCACGCTGCCCGATTTCGTGCCGCAAACCCGCCTGCGTGAAAGCACCTTCATAAGCGTGCTGAACTCTGCTGGTCGTAACAACTACTACATCGACCAGATCTCATCGACCAACGCCACTGGTGTCATCACCAGCACTGGCAACGGCCTGAGCCCGCTCGAGTCGAAGTCGATCGACGAGAAACTGGATGATGGCATCCCCATCAGCGGCACCATCATCGCAAC
>JBEIOT010000227.1:0-2470 GCA_040377415.1 Azospirillum sp.
GACGTCAGCCCAAGGCAGATTGCAATTGCATTGAGGCTGCGATAGCCCGAAGGGGCGTGAGAACAAAGCCCAGGGCGCAGCCCTGAAACTCGTCCCCGGTCTCTGACCGGGGACGCACTGGATGCCCGGCACTGCCGGAAGGGTTCAGGCGAAAGCGCTGCCAGACCGTATCGGCATAGCTCTGCAAAGTGGCTTTGGAGTGCACCGTGGCTGCCCCAAGCAGCTCGTTTTGCTTAATTTCTTTGAAATACATCGACAACGCAACGGCCCCGATGACCACGAGCACCAGGCTAAGCAGAGCAAAATAACGTAGATATGCAAACATCTTAGCCTAGGTTATATCCTTTCTGGCATCCATGCGCCAGCGACTAATGGAAGACTCTGTTTTCTGTCGCTTGACAAGGGGTATACCACCCGATAAAAGGCGCTTCCTTCAAAAATAACAGGGAGCGTGCCATGAAGCGCACATACCAACCGAGCAAGCTTATCCGTAAACGCCGCCATGGCTTCCGTGCCCGTATGGCCACCGTTGGCGGTCGCCGCGTTATCGCCGCTCGTCGCGCTAAAGGCCGCAAAGTTCTCAGCGCCTAGTTCGTTGCCCCTCTGAAGGAGGCGGCTTATGGCATCCATCAAGACCATCACGGCCCGTGCCGATTTCCTGCGTTTGAACCGCGGGCGTAAATCCGTATCGCCATTCTTCATTCTGCGCAGCGGGGCAGGCCCCGAGGCCGATGCCATGCGCGTGGGCTTTACCGTCACCACCAAATGCGGCAATGCCGTGGTGCGCAACCGCATCAAGCGTCGCCTGCGCGCACTCACGCGCGAGCTGTTGCCCGAGCTTGGCAAGCCCGGCACCGATTATGTCTTCATCGCCTTGGCGCAAGCGGATCCCAATGCCGCCGACGCACCTTATGATGCGCTGCGCGAAGCCATGCAGCGCGTGTTGAAGGCCGCATGAAACGCGCCATCATTGCGCTGCTGCGCGGCCTCATCTGGTGCTACCAGACCATGCTGTCACCCTTCATGCCCGCTGCCTGCCGATATGCGCCCACTTGCTCGGCCTATGCCGCCGAAGCCATCGAAAGACATGGTGCTTGCGCGGGGGGGTGGCTTGCCCTAAAACGCCTTGCCCGTTGCCACCCTTTTGGTGGTTCCGGCTTCGATCCCGTCCCTGAAAAAGAAGATAAAAATGCATAGCACGAATCCCGGCGCACCCGACATCAAGAACCTCCTGTTCGCACTGCTGCTTGCCACGGTCGTCATGATGGCATGGCAATATTTCTATGAAGCCCCGCGCGAAGCGCAGCGCAAGCAAGCGCAGCAGGAAACCCTCGCCGCGAAAAAAGAACAGGAAGTCGCCAAGAAGGCAGAGCTCGCCGCCGTCGAGACCACGACCGCGGTCACTGGCCCGCGCATCAGCATCGAAAGCGATCGCCTGCATGGCAGCATCGCGCTGACCGGCGCTCGCATCGACACGCTGACGCTGGCCAAATATCGCGAGACCATGGACGAAGGCAGCCCCGAAGTGGCGCTGCTGAAACCCAGCAACGATGAACAGGCCTACTTCATCGAGACCGGGGTGCTGGCCGATGCCGGCGTGCGCGTGCCCGATGCCAACAGCCAGTGGAAAGCCAACCGCGATACACTAACGCCGACCACGCCCGTGACCCTCAGTTGGAACAACGGTGCAGGCCTGACGTTCGAGAAGATCATCTCACTCGACCAGCGCTACATGTTCACCATCAACACGCAGGTGAAGAACAGCACCGGCGCACCAGTGAAACTGTACCCTTACGGCCTCATCAGCCGCAATTATGAGGACGTTTCCCAGCACACCTACATCATGCATGAAGGACCGCTCGGCGTTGCCAACGGCGTGCTGAACGATGTGACGTACAAAGACCTGCGCGAAGACGGCGCCACCAAATTCGACAACGCTACCGGCTGGATCGGCATGACCGATAAATACTGGCTCACCGCGCTGATCCCAAGCAACGACCTCACCTTCGATGCGCAGTTCAAGCATAGCAAACGCCGCGGTAGCGATGCCTACCAGGTCGACCTTCGCGGCAATGCTATTGAAGTCGCCGCAGGCGAGACCACGGGCTTTGACATGCGCCTGTTCGCCGGTGCCAAAGAAGTGAAGCTGCTGGATAAATATCGCACCGAATACGACATCCCGCTGTTCGACCGCGCGGTGGATTTCGGTGTGCTGTATTTCCTCACCAAGCCCATCTTCCTGGCGCTGAACTATTTCCACGGGTTGGTGGGCAACTTTGGCGTCGCCATCCTATTGCTCACGGTGTGCATCAAGCTGCTGCTGTTCCCACTCGCTAGCAAATCCTACACCAGCATGAGCCAGATGAAGCTGCTCGTTCCGCAAATGACCGAGCTGAAAGAGCGCTATGCCGACGACAAAATGAAGATGAATCAGGCGGTGATGGAGCTGTACAAAAAGGAAGGCGTGAAC
>JBEIOT010000101.1:0-7110 GCA_040377415.1 Azospirillum sp.
CAGCAACACCTGCCGTCGATGCAACGGCCATAATGCCCGCGCCAACCGGCAGTCTGCCACCAAAGGCGAGTACTTTCTTCGCGGGTTCACGCAGGTTCACTGCACCCAAAGCACCACCCACGGCAGAACGGACAGGCGCGAATAATTTACCCAGCGACGAACCAAGATTATCCGCACCCACGCGCAAAGCATCACTGCGCTTGGCGAGCGATTCGGCGATCGGAGCGGCTTTGCCGCCCACTTCACCTGCTTTTGCCGCCACCATTTGCACCATGTCGGCAGGCAAATGCAGGGCATTGGCATTGGTCGTCATGCGCGGGCCTTGCGAGATCGCTTCACTCACGCCACCCAGCCATGCCTGGCCACGTTCGCGGCCCATTTTCTTTGCTACCCAGCTTGCGGCCGACAGCGGCAACGCAACGATGAATCCAGCGAATACCGGCAAGTTAAAGGCGCTACGTACACCTTCGGCAGTGGCGATCGCTTTATCCTGGCGCGTTGGCGCATGCGGCGGGCGCAGGGCACCACGCGCAGTAACTACTGGCGATGTGTTGGGCACATGCGTGCCGCGCACCGCTTTCATTCCACCCATCGGAGAAAGACCCTGGTCCATGCCTATACCTCTCGCTCGCCATACGCGGCATGGCCGCGGCGATCTTCGCGGTCGGCGAAGCTGCGCTCGTTATCATTCACATGGTTCTCATTAGCCGCAAGGCGCTGTTGGCCCTTATCCAGCATTTTGCCGAAGTAAGCCTTGTCGCCGAGTACTTTCGCCACAGCCACGTTGGCCACTGCCTGCTCGATTCCATGCGGGTTCACCGACGAACCGCGAAGTGCATGCACCGCATCCACCCCCTGCTGTTCAATTTTGCGCGCACCGTCTTGCAGCAGCGCCAATTCTTTTTTAGACGCCACACCTTCTTGCGCTGCATCCTGGCCATCGCCAGCAATACCCAGCGTGCTGGCAGCTAAATGCTTGTCGGCATCGTGCTTGGCAGCGGTCGCATCGCGCCATTCTTTGATCTGCGCGGGCTTGAAGCCAGCATCTTCCAGCACTTCATTCGATACCAGCGACGCCATGATGCGTTGCTCGTCACCGCTCAGCGCATGAATGGCTTTCTTGAATTCGCCGCGATTATAAGCCGCGTTGGCATAATGGTCTTCAGCCGTTTGGTGATGCGCGCCATGGCCTGCGGTGTGCTCACCCAGCAGGTCGTGGATCTCATCGGGGCTCGCCACCACGCGTCCACCCTTTTGCACCAGTTTGCCTTCACCGATCAGGCGCACCAGGCTCATCACGTCGAATTCACCCTTGCGCATCGCATCGGCGATGGGCTTCACCGCATGTTTCAAATCATCATGCAACGCTTCGCGGATCTCACTGAACTCCGTATCGATGTCCGCCATCTCGGCAAAGTGATGAATGGCCACGCGCGCAATGTATTCTTCCAGCGGATACGATTCACCGCGTTTGCCCGGAACCTGATAGCTGCGCGATTTCGCGTTGCCCTCGAACTGCTCTTGCAGCGTCAGGATCATCTCAAGCGCCGAATACGGACGCTGGTTCTTGCTCAGCTTGTGCAGGTTGCTCTTCTTCAGGCGGTCGGTGAAGGCACCGGTACCACCCTGCACGAACAGCTTACCAAAATTCTTGAGCTCATCACCGGCCGAAACCTCGGCACCGGTGTTATCCACCGCTTGCTGCAATGCTTTTTGCTTCAGCTCGTTCTCGACCAGGTTGGGGTGCTTGCCTTCCGCCCACATGCCTTTCATCTGATTATAGTTCAGCGCCAGGTTGGGGCCGGCGTTCACGATCAGGTCGATTAGGTTGTTGCTGCGCGCAACGCTCAGGCTTTTGTTCATGCGCGTCAGGTGCGCTTTCAGCAGCGTATTTTCTTTGGCGGCCGAATTCAGTGCACCCACCGAATGTTTGCCCACCACTTCGTCCAGTACCGGCGAAACGCGGCGCGCCAGTTTCGTGCGCTCCTCGCGGCCTTCCTTCACGGTATTGATGATCGGCGTAAAGAAGCCGCCCGATTTGAGCACCACATTCATCGCCGTCGTGGTCAGTGCTGCAGTCTTGAGCGCATTGTTGCTGCTCATGTGGCCCGAAGCAAAACGCTGGGTCAGGTCATAGGTCTTGGGGGCCAGCACACGGGTCGCATAATCCGACGCCACGTTGTAGCCCATCGTGGCATAGGCAGCCAGGCCAGCATCCACGTTGAACAGGCCGAACATTTTCACCGGTTTATCGAGATCGGCGTTCTCCAGCGCACGTCCACCGTCACGGAACAACGCTTTGGCCGATTGTTGGGCCGCGTCCCGGTCGTAAAGTGAATCGTTATGTTCGTTGTGTTGCATCATTCCACACTAAGTTACACCTTGGAGTATACGAAATTACCCCCCGATCTTGTGTGACAGTTTCGTGAAGCTTCTCAGTATATATATGGGGCCGTTGTCACAGAATCTTCACACTGACAGACCCCCGGTTTTGCTAGAGTTAGGACTGAGGAGTTACGTTTTTATGGATCCCACCACCATTCTCGGTGATACATCAAGCAAAGGCATTCTGCGTCGCATCGCGGATATGTTTGCTGGCCTGCTGCCGGCAGGCCTTGGTGGGGCTGCTCTCCTGTATCTTTTCAACTCCGCAGGTGGCGAAGATTCCTTCCTCAAGAAGCTCGAGGACATTCCCGTCATCGGCTCTATCGTCAAATTCCTCAGCAATGCCGCAAATAATATCAGCGGCTGGATCAGTGGCTTATTCAACGGCAAAGAAGGCACCACCATGAATGCCGCCATTGCCGAACGCCTTGATACCGACAATAGCTTCGCCCTCGCCGAAAAGGCCGTCGGCATCCCCGGCATTGGCGCCGAACTACGCACCATGGCCAAAGAATCCGCGGCCAAAGGCGGCAACGCCCTCGACAACGCCCAGGCCCTGCACAAGCAGATCGTCGCCCATATCATCGACAAATGGCAGGACGTGAACCCCAAGGGTAACCCAGCCAATATCACCGCCAAGGCCGATGAAGTAGCCACCGGCCTCATGGGCATCCCCGATCAGGCGAACCTCCCGCGTGAAGTCGACCACGGCTATGCAGGCCTGCTGCAACAAGCGAAAAAAGCCAAGGACGCCGAAGGCACCCTGACCGCCGACCAAGTAAAACCCATCAGCCTCAGCCCCGAGTTGAAAGCACTGGCCGAGGTCGCCGCTACGCCGAACGCAAAACCGGCAGCCGAAGCCGAAGCGCCCGTCGCGCCGCCCAAGAACCCCAAACTGGCCGCGTTGGCCGCAGCGGGTAAATAACCATGGCAACTTTCGAATTCGATGGTGACCAATATTTCGCCGGCATGCGCAAGGCAGGCCTGACCATCACCGCCGAGCAGGAAAAAGTCGCCCGCCGCGTCATCGCCGAAGAGAACACCAGTGGCGACCTCTACACCATGCTGATGAATGCCCTGGTCAGCGCTTTCCGCGCCGTCAGCATCCTTTTCAACGGCGACAGCAAAGATGCCATTGGCGACCGCCTTTCCGCCGCCATGGATAACGGCCAGCAGCGCGGCGACATGCATACCGCCGCCGAAGTGTCGCACCGCATTCGCAATAAACTGCTCAACAACGGCATCCCGGCCGATCTTGCCGCCGCCATGACCGGCGACACCACCACCCAGCCCGAAGTTCAAGGCAACCTCTACCGCGTGTTCTCCAACCAGCGCAATATCTCGCCAAGCAACCGCGAAGCCGAGCGCGTCTACCAACAGTCGCAAGAACCCCAGATCGCCGAACTACCGGCCACCACACGCTTCCCTGTGGCCCATAATCCCACGGTCAGCGCGCCGAACGCGCCCGCAGCCGCCAATCCAACACGCGCATTGACTGGGTACACTCCCGCCGCATAGATTGCGCCGCAAGAGAGTCCCATGAGTAAACGCCCCAAATCACACCACAAAAAATCCATGAAGTTCCACGCCATGGCGTTGGGCATCATCTGCGTCGTGGTCGTCATTCTCTATTGGCTCATCGGTCCCAGCGACGAAGTCGTGAATCCGGGAGACCCCGACAAAGGCCAGGGCGATCGCTACGTCCACGTCGTCGACGCCACATGGGGCCAGAACTGTAATACCGAGATCAACCGTCTGCATAGCATCGGTCAGACAACCATCGGCGAAGGCGCAGCCCAGCGTCCACTCGAAACGGTAAAATTCAATAACGCTATGTATGCCGTCACACAGATGTGCGACGACCGCATCAAATGCAATATCCTCGCCAGCAGCGACACGCTGGAAAGCGAGCCCCTGCCCGCATGCTACAAAGAGCTCGTCGTTGGCTACCGCTGCTTCAGCGTCGACCGCAAATGGACGCGTAAGGTCGAGCAAGGCGCCGTTCTTACCATTGATTGCAACACCGATATCGACCAGTCGAAAGCCGGACAAGACTCGTGAGCCAACGTTGGCTCATCATCGCCGCATCGTTACTTGCGGTGCTCTGTATCATCGCCGCACTCATTTTGTTCACTCGCCCACGCATTACGCCAACGCCAGCCCCAGCGATCGTCGAGGTCGTGCCCCCCGCGGTGCCAGCACCTTCACCAGAGCCCACAAACAGTGACGACCCGGTGCTCGATCTCTTCAACCCATCGCAAGCCGCACTCAACGAACAGCTCAACGACGCCGCACTCAAGAACCGGCTCGAGGATCTCGTCGTGCTCGCCTTCGTCCTGCGTCGCTGCAATTATCTTTCGCCGGCAGAATATAACGACAGCTTTACCGCCTATGCCCGCTATGCCGCATCGTCGCCGGGTGCGTTAGAAGCCGCTATTGCCTCTGCCAGTGCCAGCTACAGCCTGTTATATGCCGGCAGCGAATGCAATGCGGCACAACTGCCCGCCAGCGCCGCACAACTCGCGCAATGGCGCAATGCCGTCCTTAATCCACCGACACAATAAGCCCCAGCTCCATGCTGCCCACCACGCGGGTCGCCTGCTCGGCCAGCACGCATGCGGCACCTTCCACGCGCATCTCGCGCAAGGTATGGCCGCTCATGCTTAGCGAACCATGATGCAGCAGGCCTTGCAGCCGCTCCAGCACATCCAGCGCGGTCTTGCGCCCTTGCGCATCGGTCCACACTTCCAGCACCAGGCTCACGCGCCACAAGCTTTCGCCAAGGCCCGAAAGCGCTTCCTGCGCCAGTTCATCGATCATCACATACGGCAGCGCACTGCGCTGCGGCACGGTATCGTAAATAGCACTCACACGGTCCATCAGCACCGCATCGCCTGTCAGCTTGGCGATCAATGCCTGCTGCACTGTTTGCATCACAAGGCTCATACGCCCTCCTCATAGGCCAATAATTCCAATGTCGCGTCGTGCTCGTGCACCGAATGGATGGCCAGCGTGCGCGCGCGCCATTGAATGCGCATCGCTGCGTTCACACCGTCGCGGGTGCGAATTCGCACGCGATACCCTGCCGCCGCTTCTGGCTGTTGCCCGCTCGCGCCTTCGCGCGAACCACTGCCCACGGGGCGAATTTCTGCCCACACCGTAGCCACTTGCTCCCAGCTGATACTTTGGCCACCCAACCCATCATCCGCACCCACCGGCTGTTCCAGGGTGATGCGTTCTTTCAGGCGCGATGCGAGATCCATTACAACCTCACCCGGCGATACGGCTGGTACAGCTGGCGCGTCACGGCAGGCATCGCCACTTCGCCACCGCGATGTTCCAGCATCGCCGCCACATGGTGCAGCAAGCCCTGCCGCACCGGCGCGGGCACCGTTTCCAGCCCCGCCGTAAATTCAATGGCAAAACTTGTCCCACCCGGAATATGCGGGAAGATCACGCCATGCCCATCCACGCTCAGGCGATAGTTCGCTGCGTTGACTTCAGTCGCATTGCCCTCGGCGTTATATGCCATGATCTCGGCAATGCTTTGCGCGGGACCCACCGGCAACGGCAAAATATGCGCCATCTGCGTGAATTCATAACTGTAGGTCTGCGGTAGCAATACCAGCCGCAAATATTCTTCTGCAGCACCGCGCGCCGCCATGATCGCAGCGGTAATGAGTGCATCATCGGCATCATGCTCGATGCGCAGGAACTGCTTGGCCTCCGCCAGCGTCAATGCTTCGTCCTCCGGCGGCGCAATAAGCGTCAGCCGACTCGTGGTGTCGATGGTCATGGGATCTCCTGAAATACAAAAAAAGCCGCGCAAAGCGCAGCCTGTTCATTCGCCATAAGGGTCGAAGATTAGTCGTCTAACTTGTGTTTATGTTTGGCGAGGCGACTCAACTCGGACGCCACACTGTTAGCCTGGTCGGCATTGGGAATATCGAGCATGCCTTCGTGGTTAAAACCATAATCGCGTTCCATGCGGGCACGCACATCGGCATCGGGCACGCCCGTACCCGATTCAATAACCACCCCATGCTCTTCCGGATAGAACAACCCGCTGTTCTGCGCTTCCATGAAGGCTTGCAGTTTATCGGCGCGCACGCCCACATACGCATAGATCGGCTGGCCGTCTGGATCCTCGCCGCGCACCAGAAGTACGCAGACGGTTTTCTCGGCGAGTATCTTGTCCGACCGGCTTAGTTCGCTCAAAACGCGCTCCCCATTGGCGCGTAATGTAGCCGTTTTAAGGCTCCAGCGTCAACAGCAGGGCTGCCAAACACCCAGAATTCGTTATTTTTTTGGCATGTGTGGCGTGGGAATGGGTGTGGGGCGAACCCCACACCCACCCAAGGGACAGGCTTTTGAACGCACCGGCTGGGCGGCAAGCAAACGGCCGTTGCCCGTCCAATATTTCCCCATCAGGAGCCGCAGCTCCTGCCTCGCGTAGCGCGTAAGCGCGAGCCGCCGCGCGAGGGGGGATAGTGCACGCAGTGCGCGTAAGGGGGTGGCCTGCACCCCTTCACGCGCAAAGCGCGCACTAAAAGCCAACTACGAAACGGCGAGCTTCAAGAGCTTGACCGCTTCCGTATTAACGACCTTACCGCCCACACGTTTCGTCGTATAAAACTGCACGAACGGTTTCGCCGTGAACGGATCGCGCAGCGTGCGGATACCGATACGGTCGACGATCATGTATGCACGTTTGAAATCGCCCAC
>JBEIOT010000240.1:0-2106 GCA_040377415.1 Azospirillum sp.
ATTGCAGGATGGTGACGGGACCCGTCAGCATGCCTTTCACGGGGCGGTCGGTGAGCGTTTGGGCGAATTTGCTCCAGCGCACGGTCATCGGCTCGGGACGCGAGACGTCGCCGAAGATGATCGGCGGTTTCACGCAGCGGCTACCATAGCTTTGCACCCAGCCATTCTGGCTGAAGGTAAAGCCTGCCAGTTGCTCGCCGAAATATTCGACCATGTCGTTGCGCTCGAACTCGCCATGCACCGGCACGTCGATGTCGGCTTCGACCTGATACTGGATGCATTTCTTGGTCTCTTGCTCAAGGAACGTATCGTATTCGGCTTGCGTCAAGCGGCCCGCTTTGAATTCGGCACGGGCGTGGCGCACTTCCTGCGTTTGCGGGAAGGAACCGATGGTCGTCGTCGGCAGCGGCGGCAGGTTCAGCAAAGCTTGCTGGGCTGCTTCACGCTTTTTGAACGGGCTCGCACGGTCCAGCATCTTGCTGTCCACTTTCGCCAGACGCTCTTTCACCGCTTTGTTATGGATGCGGGTGGAAGTGGCGCGTGCCTCGATGGTTTTTTTGTTATCGGCCAGTGCGGCTTTCACATCTTCGCCATTCGCCGCTTTGGCGATGGTGGCGATCTCTTCCAGCTTCTGCTGGGCGAACGACAGCCATTGCTTCAGCTCGGCATCGAACTTGGTCTCGGCGGCCAGATCGACTGGCGAATGCAGCAACGAGCAGCTGCTCGATACGATCACGCGATCTTGCCCGAGGGCTTTCGTTGCCTTCTCGACTTGGCTGAGCGACTTGGCAAGATCGTTCTTCCAGATGTTGCGGCCATCGACCACGCCGACGGAAAGGACTTGGTCCTTCTTCACGGCTTTCAGTGCGTCATCCAATTGATCGGGAGCACGCACGAGGTCGATATGCACGCCTGCGGTGCCAAGGCCAAAGGCCAGCTCGGCGTTGTCGCGCAGGCCATCGAAATACGTGGTGAGCAGAAGTTTCAGGCCCGATTTCGCCAGTGTGGCGTAAGCGGTCTTGTAGGCTTCTTTTTGCTCGGCAGTCAGGTCGAGTGCGAGGTATGGCTCGTCGATCTGTACCCACTCGGCACCAGCGGCTTTGAACTCGGCCAGCAATTGCTCGTAGACCGGCAGCAGCTGCGCCAGCAATTTGGTGCGGTCGGCTTTGCCATGGGTCTTGCCCAATGCGATGTAGGTGACGGGGCCGATGATGACCGGGCGGGCATTGAAGCCTTGCGCCTTGGCATCTTTGAAGGCTTTCACCAGATAGTTTTCCGGCTGAAGCTTGAATTGGGTGCCTTCTTCGAACTCGGGTACGATGTAGTGGTAGTTGGTGTCGAACCATTTGGTCATTTCGCAGGCGACGACATCCACACCGTCTTTCTGGTGGCCGCGGGCCATGGCGAAATACAGCGTCAACGGGTCGCCATTCTTCAGCGACTCGTAACGCTTGGGAATACAGCCGAACACTTGGCTGTGGCCAAGCACCTGGTCGTAGAAGCTGTAATCGCCGGTGGCGACGCTGCTGAGGCCGGCGTCTTTCTGACGCTGCCAGTTGCTGGATTGAATCGTGCTAGCGGCTGCATAGAGCGCTTGCGTGTCAATCTCGCCTTTCCAATAGGATTCGGTAGCTTTTTTTAGTTCGCGCTGAGCGCCAATACGGGGAAAACCGAGAATTGCGGTGGTCGCCATTTTGTATCTCCTTCATGAGGATGGTTGTGCCAAAATTGGGACGTTGGATGTAGCAGCCCCATGCGGCTGTGCAAGGGAAATCCTAGCCAAAACACGATTTTGTTATGAACAGGCCTTAGCGGCCGCGGGCCACGGCATGCGCGATGAGCGCCGTAAGCAAACGCCACAGCACCCACGCATTCAACGCGTGCCACAGGAAGTGCGTGCCATACGGGAAGGCTTCGCAGATCTCGGGGTCGATGGTGCGGAAGGTGAGCGATAATGCCCATACCAGCAGTACTTTCGTGAACACGGCGCCAAGCGCGGCATCTTTGGCTTTCACGGCAACGGTGAGGATGATGAGGGTCAGGAACGTGGGCACATACATGATGGTGCCGTTGAGCATATCAGCGGGCAGTTGTGCCTGCGCCACC
>JBEIOT010000171.1:0-4167 GCA_040377415.1 Azospirillum sp.
TCCTGCCCAGAACACCTGATTCGTAGTCAAGTGCTCTATCCAGTTGAGCTATGGGACCGCACCCCCGAAAGGGAGCGGCAACCTAACCAAACCCGTTTACCAACGCAAGCGGGTTTTTTTACTCACTGAAAAGACAGCTTGCTGAGGCGCATAGCTACGGCTACGCCACCGACGCTTGCCCCAATGCGTCCAGAATGGTGTTTACCGCGCGCGTGAGTGAAAGCTCACGCTGGTAGAACACCTTGCCCGCTGCACCCATGGAAGCGTGCTCGGCGGAACTCATCGCTGCCAGGCGTGTGATCGCCTCGACCAGTGCGGGTGCGTCTTGCGGCGGCACGGCCATGCCCGCCTGAGCGTTCATCACCAGATCGGCCGCATCGCCACGCACGCCGATAATGATGGGCTTGCCAGCCAACAAGTATGCCTGCGTTTTCGACGGAATTGTGATGGCGAACAGCGGATCGTCGCGCAGATACACTAACAATGCGTCGGAAGCGTGCAGCACCCCGCCAATTTTGTGCAGGGGAACGGCGGGGAGGAACACAACATTAGTAAGCTCGCGCAGGCGCGCCATATCTTCCAGTCGTGCGCGCTCGGTGCCGGCGCCAATTAACAACAGCCGCGTGTTGGGTTGCGATTCTTTCAGCATCGCGGCGCTGTCGAGCACCGCATCGAGCCCCTGCCCTGCGCCCATAGTACCGGCAAAGGTAACAAGGAATTTGCCCTGCAACGCTTCGGGCCGCTGCCATGTGGCGGCGGGTGACGGCACCGCTTCATCGGCCCAGTTATAAAGCATACGAATTTTGTGATCGGGCACACCTGCTTCGCGCAGGCGATTTGCAAAGCCGGGTGACTGCGGCAACAACACCGCTGCGCGCGAGTAAACAAACCTTGCTATTGCGCCAATAAACTTAAGCATATGGTCATTGTTGATCATGCCGGTGGCTTTCAGCGTATCTGGCCACAGATCCTGGATATTATAGACGAACGGCACGCCGCGCAGCAGGCTGATGACCCATGCCGCTAAACCAACCGTGAGCGGAGGGTGGTAAACGAACATCACATTCGGCCGCCAACCGCTGAACGTGCCGGCGATGCTAGCGCTGGCGGCAAAGCTCACATAATTGGCGATGCGCCTTAGCTTGCTGCGGCTGTGGTCGGGCAGCAGCGGCACACGGGTGATGCGAATGCCATCGATGGTTTCGTGGTGGATGAGTCTGGTTTTGAACCCGTCGTAAATTTTTCCCCCAGGATAATTTGGGAATCCCGTGAGCACGCGCACTTCGTGGCCTTGCGCTTGCAGCGCGCGGGCGAAGGCCATGTTCATCAGCACCGGCTCGGGTTCGAAGAACTGGCTGAGGATGAGGATGCGCATGGGCGCTAGTACTGCTTCCAGACGGTGCGTTTCACGTAATCGGTATAGCTATGAATGATGCGCACCATTTTCTCAGATACGTTGGGCATGCTGTAATCGGCCACCTGGCGCAGCAAGCGGTTGGCACCGCGCGGTTGTTTGAGCACGATCTCGAGCGCGCGCAGCACGTGGTTGGGCTCGAGGCCCACCATCATCACGGCGGCTTCTTCCATGCCCTCGGGGCGCTCGTGCGCATCGCGGATGTTTAGCGCAGGGAAGTTCAGAATGCTCGATTCTTCCGAGATGGTACCGGAATCGCTTAAGGTTGCGGCGGCTTCGATCTGCAGTTTGACGTAGTCGCTGAAGCCAAGGGGTTTGAGCAGTTTCACATGCTTGTGAAACTTCACCTTCTGCGCATCGATGCGTTTTTGCGTGCGAGGGTGGGTGCTCACGATCACCGGCTTGCCGTGTTTTTCGGCAATGGCATTCAGCGTGGCCACGAGGTTGGTGAAACCTTTCTTGGAATCGATGTTCTCTTCGCGATGCGCGCTGATGACGAAATAGCTGCGCGGCTTGAGCTTCAGTTTGGCGAGCACTTTACTGGCGTCGATCTTCTTTTGGTAGAAAGCTAGCACCTCGGCCATCGGGCTGCCGGTCTTGATGACACGATCCGGCGGCAAATTCTCCTGAATGAGGTATTCGCGCGCGATGTCGCTGTAGGTAAGGTTGATGTCCGCCGTGTGATCGAAAATGCGGCGATTGATCTCCTCGGGCACGCGCTGGTCGAAGCAACGGTTGCCGGCTTCCATGTGGAACACCGGAATCTTGCGGCGTTTGGCGGGCAGCATGGCAAAGCCGGAATTGGTGTCGCCAAGAATGAGTAACGCTTCGGGCTTCACTTTCGCCAGCACCTTGTCCATTTTCGCGATGATGGCGCCGATGGTTTCGGCTGCGCTCTCGCCCGCCGCGTTCAGGAAATGGTCGGGCTTGCGAATGCTCAGATCAGTGAAGAAAATTTCATTGAGTTCGTAATCATAATTCTGCCCCGTATGCACGATCACGTGATCGCAATCGCGATCCAGCGCGGCCATGACGCGGCTCAGACGAATGATCTCAGGCCGTGTGCCAACCACGGTCATTACTTTAAGTTTGGCAATTTTCTTAGACGGGTTCGGCATAGGTATCCGGTTTGTTACGGTCAAAAATTTCGTTGGCCCAGAGCATGACCACCATTTCGGTGTCGCCGATGTTGGTAATATCATGCGTCCAGCCCGGGATGGTCTCGACGATCTGCGCTTTGTCACCCGAAGTCATAATCTCGAAACGCTCGCCTGTCACCATGTGGCGGAATGCAAAGCGCGCACGCCCCGAAATGACGAGGAACTTCTCGGTCTTGCTGTGGTGGTAATGGCCGCCACGGGTGATGCCCGGGTGCGCGGTGAAGTAGCTGAACTGCCCGCAATCGGGCGTTTTGAGCATTTCCACGAACTTGCCGCGCGGGTCGGCGTGCTCTTTCACGTCGTAGGCGAATTTCTCGGGCGGCAGGTAGCTAACATAGGTGGCATAGAGCGCGCGCGTTAAGCCGATGCCGACGCGTTCGACCAGTAGATCGTCTTTGCGGCAGGCTTTGAAGGCTTCGATCTGCGTAGCCACTTCGCCGACGGTGGTTTCGTACTGCGGCGATACATCGATGAAGCCAGGCTGCAGTTTGCCGTCGATAGCGGCGAGGAAACTTTCGATGACATCGTCGATATAAACGAGGGTGAGCTTCGCCGAAGGGTCGTTGATGGTAATGGGCAGATCGCGCGCGATGTTGTGGCAGAACGTGCCAACGGCCGAATTGTAATTGGGGCGCGTGAATTTGCCGAAGATGTTGGGCAGGCGATAGATGTACGCGGGGGCTTTTTTACCGTAGGCGGTCAGCGCATCTTCGGCGGCGCGCTTGCTGTTGCCATACTCGTTGCCGCTGTTGATCATGGTGCTACTGGTATAGATGACCGGCGTTCTTCGCTCGCCCAGCGCGGCGATGAGTTTGTCGGCAACGCTGAGGTTCTCGGTGAAGCTTTCGCCTTCCGTGGGCCGGATGGTGGCGGCCAGATGCACCACGCAATCGGCCTGCTCGGCGAACTGTTTTAAATCATCGTCACTGGATTCACGGGTGGTGGCGAGCACGGCAATGTCGGTGCGCGCACGCAGGGCCAGCAGCAGATTCTTGCCGACAAAGCCATCTGCACCGGTGACAAGAAGTTTCATCTAAACGCCCTGGTACCAGGGTTTGCCGGCGAGCAGTTCTTGCACGAAGTCGACTTTTTTGAGCAGCTTTTTCATGCCTGCGACATCGAGTTGCTTGGTGTTGTCGGAATTATAATCCTCGGCGTTGGTGATCTTGCGCTCACCTTCATCGATGAATTTTTCGTAGTTCAGGTCACGCGCATCCGGCGGCACACGGTAGTATTCGCCAAGGTCTTTCGCGGCGGCCATTTCTTCGCGGCTGAGCAATGCCTCAAAGCGCTTCTCACCATGGCGGGTGCCGATGACATTGATCTTGTGTTTGGGTTTATCGAACAGTTCCAGCAGCGCTTTTGCCAGAATCTCGACCGTAGCGGCCGGTGCTTTCTGTACGAAGATATCGCCGTTCTTGCCATTCTTGAAGGCGTAGAGCACGAGGTCCACTGCGTCTTCCAGCGTCATCATGAAGCGGGTCATGTAAGGATCGGTGATGGTGAGCGGCTTGCCGGTGTTCATTTGTTCGAGGAACAGCGGAATGACCGAGCCGCGGCTGGCCATGACGTTGCCATAGCGCGTGCCGCAGA
>JBEIOT010000051.1:0-10195 GCA_040377415.1 Azospirillum sp.
GCGCTTGACGCGGGGGAAGCGCTCGAAGAACTCGGCCGCCTCGGAGACGGTCATGTCGAGGACTTCGGCGATATTCTTGCCGCGGAAGAGGATCTCGAGGGCTTCGCGGTTGTAGCGCTGGCCTTTGCACTGGTCGCAGGTCACGCACACATCGGGTAGGAAGTGCATTTCGATCTTGATCATGCCATCGCCCTGGCACGCTTCGCAGCGACCGCCTTTGACGTTGAAGCTGAAACGACCGGCCTGGTAGCCGCGCTGTTTCGATTCGGGCAAGCCCGCGAACCAATCACGGATGGGCTGGAACGCGCCGGTGTAGGTTACGGGGTTGCTGCGCGGCGTGCGCCCGATGGGCGACTGGTCGATCTCGATGATCTTGTCGATATGCTCGAGCCCATCGATACGATCATGCACACCGGGATGCACTTTGGTGCCGTGCAGACGGCGGGTAACGGCTTTGTAAAGCGTGTGGATGACCAGCGATGATTTGCCGCCGCCAGAAACACCGGTGACGCAGGTGAACAGGCCGAGCGGAATTTCGGCGGTGATGTTGCGCAGGTTGTTCGCTTTGGCACCGTGAATAACAATTTTACGGCTTTTGCTGGCAGTGCGACGCTGCGTGGGCACCGCAATTTGGCGTTCGCCGGAAAGATACTGGCCGGTGATGGATTTCTTGTTCGCCATGACTTGCGCCGGTGTGCCTTGGGCCACGATGTAACCACCATGGATGCCGGCACCCGGGCCCATGTCGACGAGATAATCGGCATGACGCATGGTGTCTTCGTCATGCTCGACCACGATGACGGTGTTGCCCAGGCTGCGCAAATGTTCCAGCGTGCTAAGCAGGCGCTCGTTATCGCACTGGTGCAGGCCGATGCTTGGCTCATCGAGCACATACACAACGCCCGAGAGACCCGAACCAATTTGCGACGCGAGGCGAATGCGCTGCGATTCACCGCCCGACAACGTGCCTGATTCACGACGCAGCGTGAGGTAGGTGAGGCCGACATTGTTCAGGAAGCCCAGACGTGCACCGATCTCTTTAAGGATCTTCTCCGAAATTTTCTTTTGTTTGTCGTTGAGATGTTTCGGCAATTGCTTGAACCATTCGCAGGCTTCTTCGATGGTCATCTCGGTGACTTGCGAAATATTCTTATCGTGCACGCGCACACTCAGCGATTCGGGCTTCAGGCGTGCGCCGCCACAATCTTCGCAGTTGGAGCTGGATTGGAATTTTTCGAGCTCTTCACGCGTCCAGTCGCTTTCCGTTTCGCTGTAACGGCGGTCAAGGTTGCCAATGACGCCCTCGAACGGTTTGTTGCTGTGGAAGGTACGCGAGCCGTCGAAATACGAGATCTTGATGTTCTCGTTGCCCGAGCCGTTGAGGATGACATCTTGCAGCTTCTCCGGCAGGTCTTTCCACGCGGTGGTCATGCTGGCTTTGTAGTGGCGCACTACGGCTTCCAGGGCTTGCTGGTAGAATTTGGCGTGACCCGAAGCCCACGGCGCAATGGCGCCCTGGTGCAGGCTGAGTTTAGCGTCGGGCACGATGAGTGCTTCGTCGAAATATTGCTGGGTGCCCAGACCATCGCAGGTGGGGCAGGCGCCGAAAGGCGAGTTGAACGAGAAGATGCGCGGCTCGATCTCGGCCAAGGTGAAACCCGAAACAGGGCAGGCGAATTTCGACGAGAAGGTGATGAGCTGGCCCTTGGTGTATTTCTTTTTCTTGCCCTCGACATCATCGACGAACTCGACCTGAATGAGGCCTTCGGAAATATTGAGCGCGGTCTCGACCGAATCGGCCAAGCGGTTACCAAGCTCGGCACTGACCTTGATACGATCGACGACCACCGAGATGTCGTGCTTCTTGTTCTTGTCGAGCGCGGGGATGTCGGAAAGTTCGTACACTTCGCCGTCGATCTTCACGCGGGTGAAGCCGCGCTTGCTGAGCGCTTGCAGTTCTTTTTTATGCTCGCCCTTTTGGCCGCGATACAGCGGTGCCAGCAGCAACAGTTTCGCACCTTCAGGCAATGCCACGATGGCATCGACCATTTGGCTGACGGTCTGCGATTCGATGGGTAGGCCCGTGGCAGGCGAGTAGGGGATGCCGGTGCGCGCGTAAAGCAAGCGCATGTAGTCGTAAATTTCGGTGACGGTGCCCACGGTCGAGCGCGGATTCTTTGACGTTGTTTTCTGGTCGATGGCGATGGCAGGCGACAGACCGTCGATGGATTCGACATCGGGCTTGTCGTTAATGTTGAGGAACTGGCGCGCATAGGCCGATAGCGATTCCACATAGCGACGCTGGCCCTCGGCATACAGCGTATCGAACGCGAGCGAGCTTTTGCCCGAACCCGAAAGGCCCGTGATGACCACCAGCTTCTCCTTGGGCAGATCAAGGTCGATGTTCTTGAGGTTGTGCTGTTTCGCACCGCGGATTGAGATCATGTCTTTGGTCATGGGTCGCCTTGGGTATGCCTGAAAATTCGGGAGAGGCACTATATGGGCCGACCGCATCGCTAGTCAATCCCGGGGCGCGGCTAAATTCATATGATTGTCATACAGAATGTTTCTGTTCTTTGGTAAGCTGACCTTATGAGCGAGAACAAATCTACAAAGCCCATGGCCAAGGTCCACCAAGTCAGCGCGTTCCCGTTGCGCGGTGCATATTTGGACAAGGCCTACAATCCAGAAGGCTCCGAATCCAGCCATGGCGAGTGCCCTGCGCCAGCCAGTGCCAGCGAACGCATGAAGCTGGCCGAACTGGTCAGAGGTGCCATGAATGGTGGCCCAACGGGCCGCTACTAGGGCTTATCCCCACCCAGCCTTGCCACTTGCTACGGCCCGTATGTCGCCTATGATATCCGTCTTATTTATTTTTACACGGAGACTTCGATATGGCTGGTAGCATCAATAAAGTAATCCTCGTCGGCAATTTGGGCTTCGACCCTGAGATCCGCGCCACGCAAGACGGTCGCGAGATCGCCAACCTGCGAATGGCCACCAGCGAAAGCTGGAAGGACCGCACCACGGGCGAACGCAAGGAAAAGACCGAATGGCACCGTGTCGTGATCTTCAGCGAGCCGCTGGTTCGCGTAGCGAAAGAATACCTGAAAAAAGGCAGCAAGCTCTACATCGAAGGCCAGCTGCAGACGCGCAAATGGACGAACAAGGACGGCGTTGAGCAATACAGCACCGAAGTGGTGCTGCAGGGCTTCAACGGCAACCTGACCATGCTGGATAAACCGAGTGAACGCGGTGGCCGCGCCGAAGGTGGCGATGATGGCTACAACCAGCAAGGCAGCTACGGCCAACAGCCGCAACGCGCCCGCGCGGTCGAAGCTGAGCTGGATGACGAGATCCCGTTCTAGTTAGCGGCCTTTAGTTTGTGCGCCCCAAAGCCGTTCAGCGGCGCTTTGGTAGGCTTCGCTATACTGTCGCACATAGCGTTGCGCAGCAGCGAGATCTGTTACATTATCAGCTATAAGCCCTATCAATTCTCTTTTGGCTTTATCTAGTCCAGAGCGGTCATTATCAATAATGGCGCGCACCAAATTACCGCGGATCATCCAAGAAGGTTCCGTTAGGCCCCTGACGGTTGATGCATATTTAAAGGCAAGGTTCAGATTAAGTGTAGGCTGCCCATCCATCTCATGACGGTCGCCAGTAAAATCCGAATCTCGAGGATCCTGATTATTTTTATATTCTAGAAATCCTTCTTCGCTGACGGGTATTCGCAGTTTTCCTACAGCTTCTTTGGCTTCCGCCTTAAGCTCGTCCCAGAGAGCATCGTTATCGCTGCGCATCATAAACTATGGTTAAACCCTTTGCCTTGTAAATTGGTTGGATTATACAAGCCGAACCCTTTTGGAATATGACAAATTAATGAAAACGCCCTTCCTCAAGATGCACGGCACCGGCAACGACTTCGTTGTGCTGGATGCGCGCACGCGTGGCTTAAGCATTGATGCCGACACCGCTAAGCGCTTGTCCGACCGGCATTTCGGCATCGGCTGCGACCAGCTGCTGCTGCTGGAGAAGACCGATAAGGCCGATGTGCGCATGCGCATCTTCAATGCCGATGGCTCGGAGATCAGCACGTGCGGCAATGCGTCGCGCTGCGTGGCCGATTTCATCATGCGCGAATCGGGCGGTGATAAAGCCAGCATCGAGACCAGCGCGGGCATCGTCACCGGCACGCGCGATGGCGAGCTCATTAAAGTGAACATGGGTGCGCCGCGATTCGGCTGGCAGCAAATTCCGCTGAGCGAGAGTCGCAACACGGAACATCTCGGCTTGGCTGAGGGCCTGCTGATGGACCCGGTGGCCGTGAACATGGGCAACCCGCACGCGGTCTTCTTCGTGCGCGACCTCTACCACATTAAAATGGCGGAGTGGGGGCCCAAGCTCGAGAACAACCCGCTCTTCCCGCAACGTGCGAATATCAGCGCGGTGCAGGTGCTCTCGCCCGACCGCGTGAAAATGGTGGTGTGGGAACGCGGCGCGGGCCTGACCATGGCCTGCGGTTCGGCGGCCTGTGCGGCCGTGGTGGCCGGCACCCTGCGCGAAGTGACCAACCGCAAGATCGACGTGGAACTGCCCGGCGGCACCTTGCAGGTGGAGTGGCAGCAGAATGAATCCGGGGACGTGCTGATGAGCGGGCCGGTAGCCTACGTATTTGAAGGCGAGATCGACCTCTAGGAACGGGCTGTCTTGCCCTTTTCGCACGCGGGCGCCACTTTAAAGTCCAGCAGTGGACCGCGGTGGGCAATTTCAAATTTAAAGCCTTGTTTATCGGCGATTTCAGCCATCTCACCGAGCAGATCCTTAAGCCCAGCGGTGTTCGCCTCGAAACTCAGGGTCAGGCCACGTCGGGCGGTCGGCTTGATGCCGTAACCTTCGGCGCAGGCGGCAAGTTCGCTGCAAAGCGGCAAGCGCCAATGGCGGGGGGTTAAATTCACCCCGAGCGTTTCCTGCCAATTTGTCGAATGAGCCATGCATGCTTATACCATAAGAATGTGACAATGGGATGAAGGCGGAGGGATTCTTTACTTATCCGTGGTTTTCGCTAGATAGACGGCCATGTCCATCGATGTCGTCACATTCGGTTGCCGCCTGAACACCTATGAATCCGAGGTGATGAAGTCGCACGCGCAGAAAGCGGGGCTGACCGATACCATCATCTTCAACACATGCGCGGTGACGAGCGAAGCCGAGGCGCAGGCGCGCCAGGCCATTCGCCGTGCACGCCGCGAGAATCCTGATAAACGCATCGTGGTGACAGGCTGCGCGGCGCAAGCACGCCCTGACCAGTTCACGCAAATGCCCGAGGTGAATGCGATTTTGGGCAACGAAGAGAAGATGCACGCGGCACCGTATCTGTCGCTCGACACCGAGCGCGCGCAGGTGAATGACATCATGAGCATCAAAGAGACCGCCGCGCATTTGGTGGCGAGTTTCGATGGCAAGGCGCGTGCCTTCGTGCAGGTACAAAATGGCTGCGACCACCGTTGCACCTTCTGCATCATTCCCTACGGTCGCGGCAATTCGCGCTCTGTTCCTATTGGCGAGATCGTGGCGCAAGTGCGCCTGCTGGTCGAGGGCGGCTATAATGAAATTGTGTTCACGGGCGTCGATGTTTCCGCTTATGGCGCCGATCTCCCCGGCACACCAACGCTGGGGCAAATGATGCGCCGTGTGTTGGCGCTGGTGCCAGAACTCAAGCGCTTGCGCCTGAGTTCTATTGATGCCGTAGAAGTGGATGACGACTTATATCAACTCATCGCGCACGAGCCGCGTCTGATGCCGCACTTGCATGTCAGCTTGCAAGCGGGCGATGACATGGTGCTCAAACGCATGAAGCGTCGCCATTTGCGCGATGATATTATCGAGTTCTGCAAAAAAGTGCGCGAGCTGCGCCCGGATATTGTTTTCGGTGCGGATATCATCGCGGGGTTCCCGACCGAGACCGATGAGATGTTCGACAACACGCTGCGCCTCGTTGATGAAGTAGACCTTACCTACCTGCATATCTTCCCGTATTCGCCGCGCCCCGGCACGCCCGCGGCGCGCATGCCGCAAGTGGCCAAGGATGTGCGCAAAGCTCGCGCCGCACGCTTGCGCGAAGCAGGCAGCAAACGCCTGGCCAGCTACCTGCAGAAACAAGTGGGCCGCGAGCTTGAAATTATCATCGAGCAAGATGGGATGAGCGGCCATAGCGAAGGATTTGCTTCCGTGAAACTTGCAACGCCCGCACTGGTCGGTTCGGTGCAAAAAGTCACCATCGCCCGCGCCGACGCGCAGTATTGCTACGCCGCATGAGCTGGTTCAACAAACTTTCCGATGGCTTGAAGAAGACCGCGCAATCGCTCGACGATGCGCTGAACAAAACCAATTTGAGTGAAGAAACGCTCGAAACGCTCGAGGAATCGCTCATCATCGCCGACCTTGGCACACCGGCGGCCATGGCCATCACGCAAGAGATGCGCGACGCCAAAGTACGCGAGAATATTCCCATGGGCGAAGTGCGCGGCTTGCTGGCGGACGCTATTGCCAAACGTCTCGCGCCGTTCGCCAAGCCGCTGGATGTTTCGGTGGCCACGCCCTGCGTGGTGCTCGTCGTTGGCGTGAATGGCAACGGCAAGACCACGACCATCGGCAAGCTGGCGCACCAGTTGACGCAGCAGAACAAGAAGGTGGCGCTCGTCGCGGCGGATACGTTCCGCGCCGCCGCTGTTGAACAATTGCAGCGCTGGGCAGAGCGCGCGAACGTGGGCTTTCATCGTGGCGCGGAGAATGCAGACCCCGCAAGCGTTGCCTACTCGGGACTTGATCAAGCGCTGAAAGATGGCGCGGAGGTCATTTTCATCGACACTGCCGGTCGCTTGCACACGAAGAAAGAACTGATGGCAGAGCTGGAGAAGATCACCAAGGTCATCCGCAAGCTGGTGCCCGACGCGCCGCACCATGTTTTGCAAGTACTGGACGCAACGACCGGCCAGAATGCCATCGCCCAACTGGCGGCCTTCAAGGAAGTGGCGGGGGTGACGGGCCTTGTCATTACCAAGCTCGATGGCACGGCCAAGGCCGGTATCGTAGTAGCACTGGCGGATAAATTCGCGCTGCCCATCCATGCGCTGGGTGTGGGCGAGGGGGCCGATGACCTGCAACCCTTCGATGCGCAGGATTTCGCTCGCGCACTGGCCGGGGCGGCGTGAACCCCGAGATCATCGGGTTCATCGCGGGTGCGGCGACGTGCTTGGCCTCGCTGCCGCAAGCCATCAAACTGATCCGCACGGGCAAGACGCGGGACCTGTCGATTTGGACCTACCTGCTGCTGAACGCCGGACTGCTGCTTTGGGTGATTTATGGCATCCAGAAAGACAGCCTCTCGCTCATCGCCGCCAACGGTATCAGCCTGCTGCCCAATGGCACCATCCTCATCATGCTGGTATATCAGCGCATTCGGGCCAAATAGCGGGGCACGTCGCGGCTGTGCCAACTTCGCCGCAGGGTTAAGCAAAACCGCCAATCTTTACGGATTTTTAGTAAAATCTTGGTATTCTTTTTAGGAATCGGTACAATCGCCGGAACTATAAGAAGAAATGCCGGATTTTCCGGCACTTGCCCACCAAGCGCAATAGGGGATGATCCATGGCCGGAGGCCGCCTACGTGCAGATCCGCTTTTCCAGGGCTTAGCGCGCCCGCCCATGATCGCGGGCGTGAGCTACATGTATTTCGTGATGAACGCGATGATCACCATGGTCATGTTCATCAACTCGCACTCATTCCTCAGCTTCCCAGTCGGCGTCATCATCCACATGTTCGGCTATTTGCTGTGCATGAAGGAGCCGCGCGCCGTCGAGCTTTGGATGCTGCGCATGAAATATGGTTTCCGCAGCTGGAACCGCCGCTTTTACCACCACACCAACTCATACGACGTATTTTAACGGATGTTGAAGCCGCTCAAGCGCCGCCAGGTCAGCAAAGCTCTGTATGCAGGGCGTGAAGTGTCGGCTGCGGAATTTATTCCCTACGAACATCACTGGGACAAAGAGACCATCATCACCAAGAACAAGGAGCTGCTGCAGGTCATCAAGATCGAGGGCTTCAGCTTCGAGACCGCCGACGACGATGTGGTCGACATGAAGAAGATGGTGCGCAACTCGCTCTACAAATCGATGGCCGAGGGCACGTTCGCGTTGTGGTTCCACATGATCCGTCGTCGCCAGAGCGCGTACCCGCAAGGCGTGCAGCCCCCGGGCTTTGCGAAATATGTGGATGATAGCTGGCGCAAGAAACACCATTCGCGCCACAGCTTCGTGAACGAGCTCTACATCACCGTGGTGCGCAAGAAAGATACGCGCGGTGCGGCGAAGCTTGAGAACATGTTCCAGGCCTTCGAGCAAAAGACGAGCAAGGACGGTGACGCGGAACAGCTGCGCGAAATGCACAAAGAGTTGAAAGAGTCGGTCTATCGCGTGCTCGCCACCTTCAAGGATTATGGTGCCAGCGTGCTGACGACCAAGATGACCGAATTCGGTCCCGTGTCGGAGCCGCTGGAATTCCTGAGCAAACTGGTGAACGCGGGCGATACGCAGAAGATGCTGGTGCCGACCATCGACATTTCGCATTATCTGCCGATCAATCGCCTCTATTTCGGCAACCGCGCCATCGAGATCCGCACGCCGACCGGCACGAAATATGCGGCCATGGTCTCGATCAAAGAATATTCGCCGCACACGGCAGCAGGCATCATGGATGCCTTCCTGCAATTGCCGTTCGAGTTCGTGGTGAGCCAAAGTTACCAGTTCGAGAACCGGCAGACCAACATTGGCTCGATGCAACTGCAGCAACGGCGCATGCAGCAATCAGCCGATGTGGCAGTAAGCCAGGTGCGCGAAATTTCTGAAGCGCTCGACATGTCGATGTCGGGCCACATCGCGTTCGGCCACCATCACCTCACGGTGCTGTGCTACGAAGATAATTTGAATGCACTGGAAGGCGCGATCTCCATGGTCATCGCGGAGCTGGTGAATGTGGGCATCAACCCTGTGCGCGAAAAGCTGGTGCTTGAGCAATGCTTCTGGGCGCAGCTGCCCGCGAATTTCGATTTCATCGGCCGCAAATCCAAGATCAACACGCTCAACATTGCGGGCTTTGCCGCCAATCACAACTACCCTACGGGCAAGGCCGAGAATAATCATTGGGGCGATGCGGTGACGGTGTTCGACACCACATCGGGCACACCGTTCTATTTCAACTTCCATGCGCGCGACGTGGGCCACACCACCATCATCGGCCCGACCGGCGCGGGTAAAACGGTGCTGATGAACTTCCTGTGCGCGCAGGCGCGCAAGTTCAACTGCCGTATGTTCATCTTCGACAAAGACCGCGGCGCCGAAATTTTCGTGCGTGCGCTGGATGGCAAATACACCAACATCGATCCTGGACAGCGCTGCTACTTTAATCCGCTGCAGCTGGATGACACGATGGAGAACCGCAGCTTCATCAGCGAGTGGTTGACCGCGCTGGTGAGCAGCAACGGGGAACAAATTACGGCGGAAGACCTTGAAGTTATTTCGCGCGCCATCGACGGCAACTACAAGCTGGCCAAGACTGATCGTGTGCTACGCAACATCGCGCCGTTCTTTGGCCTTGAAGGTGCCGGCAGCTTAAGCTCGCGCCTGAAGCAGTGGCATTCCGACGGACGCTATAACCGCATCTTCGACAACGTCGAAGACATCGTCGACTTCCATAGTGACACCGTGTTCGGCTTTGAGATGGGCGACGTGCTGGCCAACAAACAAACGCTGGTGCCGGTGCTGCTGTACCTGTTCCACCGCATCCAGCTGGCGCTGGATGGCACGCCCACTATGATCATCCTGGATGAAGCATGGGCGCTGATCGACAACAAAGTATTCGCCGGTAAAATCAAGGACTGGCTGAAGACGCTGCGTAAGCTAAACGGCATGGTGGTGTTCGCCACGCAGTCGGTAGAGGACGCCGTGAACTCGGGCATCAGCGATACGCTTATCCAGCAGACGGCAACGCAGATATTCCTGCCCAACCCGAAAGCGACCGACCCGTACCGCAAGGCATTCATGCTCAGCGAGCGTGAGTTCAACCTGCTCAAGAACACCGATCCGGCAACGCGCTATTTCCTGGTGAAGCAAGGTAAGGACGTGGTGGTCGCAC
>JBEIOT010000125.1:0-6152 GCA_040377415.1 Azospirillum sp.
CGATGCCGCCGATCGTGCCGAGTGGATCGCCGCGCGCGACCATGCCATCGCCAGCCTGATGTATGGCTGCGGCCTACGCATCGGCGAGGCACTGGGCATGACCGTGCAGCAGGTCACCGATGAAACGACCGTGCTTTCCATTCGCGGTAAAGGCGACAAGATGCGCAATGTGCCGTTGCTTAAGATCGTGCGCGAGGCGGTGATGGCTTACAAAAACATTTGCCCCATTCTTGGCGACGGTAAATCGCCGCTGTTCGTTGGGGCGCGTGGCAAACCGTTGCAGCCCGCCGTGTTCCAGCGCACGCTGCGCATCCTGCGCCGCCAAATGGGATTGCCTGAGAGCCTCACGCCGCACGCCTTGCGCCACGCGTTCGCTACGCACCTTCTTTCACGCGGCGCCGAGCTGCGCGACATTCAGGAATTGCTGGGCCATAGTTCGCTCAGCACCACGCAGCGTTATACCCATGTCGACGCCACCCGCCTTATGGCTGCCTACAACAAAGCGCACCCCGGCGCCTAGCGGCTGCGCTCGTTGTCGTTACCCGCCTCAACAGAGGCCGCGTAGCTTTTCATCAGATCGCGTCCACTCAAGCTCACACGCGCCGTGTAAGGCCGCGGCTTCTCGGACATATATGCTTCAAGGTCCATGTCGTTCTCATCGGCCTTGCCCTTTTTCTTCAGCTCTTTGTAACCGTGGGCATATTCCTCCCAGCGTTCGGTCAGCTCCTGGGCGTCGTGTTCATCGAGTTGCGATCGGCGGCTTCGGATCGCGCCGGTTAGCGCTTCTTCATGGATCTCTGCGATCAAGCCAGCACGAGCATCCATGGGTACGCCCGCTTCGCGCATCAGCGGCATGATCATTTGGCTACCCAAGCTGATCACCGTGTCGATGTCGCGCTGCGCTTCGTTAAACCCTTGCTGGTCTTTATGCAGAACGGCATCGAGCGCATGCTCGGTCGCCAGCATCATCGCCTGACGCTGCACTTCAATGGTTTCTTTCAGCGCCCCACGGTTAAGCAGCCGAACGTGATTGCTGGTGAAGCGACGCTCGACCATATCGTCGCGATGCTGATCGAGGTTAAATGTCTGGGTGCTGGGATCCAGATCGACGCCGCGTTCATAGCGGCGGATCTCATCGGCGGTCGGCGTCGCCACCAGCGGCATCTCGTGGCGACCGATCACGCGTCCTTCGATAAGCTCACTCGTTAGCGCTGCCCCGCTAATGGTGTGATGCAAAAATTGCAGTGTGAATGCGCGGGCGTGGCGTTCGAGCTCGGTGCTAAGCACACGACCTTGCGCGTCGTACAGTTGAATGGGCTCATTTTTGGGCTGCAATGTCATGGCCTTCCCCTTGCTATCAGGGCAGCTTACCGTTGCGTATGGCATCTTGTATGACGATTTGGTGAAATTATTTCTGCTGGGCGACCACACGTAAGAACGTTTCGACCACGTCCTTCGTGTGCGCATGGGGCTGCAGGCGGCCGGTGCGCATCTGGTCGGCGACCTTTTTCCAGACTTCCTCGTCGTGCTCGGTCTTCACCACTTTGAAGCCGTTGGATTGCAGGGCGGCGAGCACGGCTTTGGCTTGCTTCGTATAATCCTCGAAAAAGTAACTGCTATCGGCCTTGGCGATGGCGTCCTGAATAATGACTTGCGGCGTTTTGCTCACGACAGCAGCTCCACGTTGCCACCGATGGCGGCGGTGTTGATGGTCGTCGTACGCTCGGCGCAGAATTTGGGCAGGTAATGCGGGCCGCCCGCTTTGGGGCCGGTGCCGCTCAAGCCTTCGCCCCCGAAGGGCTGCACGCCCACCACCGCACCGATCATCGAACGGTTCACGTAGCGGTTGCCGACATGCACGGCGTTGAGCACTTCATCGACCGTCGATTTCAGGCGCGTGTGCAGGCCGCAGGTCAGGCCATAACCCGTCTCATGAATTTGTTCGATGATGTCGCCGAGCCTATCGGCCTTGTAGGTGAACACATGCAGCACCGGGCCGAACTGCTCTTTCTTCAACTGGCTTAACCCATCGAGCTGGAACATGTGCGGCGTTACATAGGTGTCGTCGTTGCTCTTTGGCGCGGGCGCAGCATGCGTGCGTGTGGCGGTTTTCTTCATGGCGTCGATATGCGCCAGCAATCCGCTTTGCGCATCGGCGTCGATCACGCCGGGCACGTCGGTGCTCAGTTCACGCGGATCGCCCACTTTCAATTCGTCCATCGCACCGGCGAGTAATTCCCACAGTGCATCGGCTACATCTTCCTGCACGAACAGTGCGCGCAAGGCCGAGCAGCGCTGACCCGCCGAGCCGAAGGCACTGGTGATGACATCATCCACCGCTTGTTCGAGCAGTGCCGAGCTGTCGACGATCATTGCGTTCTGCCCGCCCGTCTCGGCAATGAGCGGCACAATGGCGCCGTCTTTATCGGCCAGTGTGCGCTGGAGAATTTTTGCCACCTGCGTGGAGCCGGTGAAGCACACGCCTGCCGTTTTCGGGTGCGCGACAAGCGCGGCACCAATGGTTTCGCCAAGGCCACATGCCAGTTGCAGTACCGCTTCGGGCACGCCTGCTTCGTGCAAAATATTCACGGCGGCCTGCGCGATACGCGGCGTTTGCTCAGCTGGCTTGCCGATGACGCAGTTGCCCGTGACCAACGCTGCCGCCACCTGCCCCGTGAAGATCGCCAGCGGGAAGTTCCATGGGGAAATGCACACGAACGTGCCGCGCCCGTGCAGGCTCAACTCGTTACGCTCACCGGTCGGTCCGGGCAGCAGCACCGGTGCCATAATGCGTTGCGCCTCATCGGCATAGTAGCGCAAGAAATCAACGGCTTCGCGCACTTCAGCCACCGCGTCGGAATGGGTCTTTTTTGCTTCAACGATGCAGATGGCGCACAGCTCCGGCATGCGTGCTTCCATGATGTCTGCCGCCTTGCGCAGCATGCTGGCACGGATCATCACCGGCTCTGCCTGCCAGGCCTTCCAGGCCTTGGATGCGTTGGTCATGAGTTTTTCGGCATCGGCTGCGACCAGATCACGCGGTGCGTCGGGGTAAGCTTTGTAAGCCAGCGCCACTTCAGCGAGATGTTCTTCGCGCGCGACGTCGTAACCGAACTCGACCCCATCGGAATTCTTGCGCGTGGCGCCATACATATCTTTGGGCATGGGGATCTCCTCGTTCGGTTGGGCATGCGCGGCCTTAGCCTGCGCGATCGGGCTTTCGGTGAGTGACTCGATGGGCGTCGCCTGGTCGAGCAGCAGATGCACGAAGCTGGTGTTGGCACCATTCTCCAGCAAGCGGCGAATTAGGTAGGCCAGCAGGTCCTTATGCTCGCCCACCGGCGCATAGATGCGGCAGCGATAGTTGCCGATGAGTTGGTCGTGCAGCGTGTCGCCCATGCCATGCAAACGCTGGAATTCAAAGTTGTGCGGCGCGCGGCCCAGCGATTGCGAAAGCTCGATGATGGTCGCGGCAGTGAGCGCATTATGCGTGGCGAATTGCGGGTAAATGGCATCGCCTGCACTAAGCAATTGTTGTGCACACGCCAGATAACTCACGTCGGTATAGATCTTGCGGCTGAACACCGGATAACCCGGCAGCCCCATGACCTGCGCGTATTTAATTTCGGTATCCCAATAGGCACCCTTCACCAACCGCACCGGCAGCGTGCGGCCCAGCGCTTTGGCAAGGTCGGTCAGCGCCGTCGCCACGTGGATGGCGCGCTTTTGGTAGGCCTGCATCACCCAGCCGATGCCATGGAAATTGGCGAACTCTGGGTCGCGCAGGATATTCTCATACAGCCGCAGGCTGAGATCCAAACGATAGGCTTCCTCCGCATCGAACGATACGGCGATGTCAGCGCGCATCGCGGCGCGAACGATGTCCTTCACGCGCGGCAGCAATTCGTTGAATACGCGCGCTTCGTTGCTGGCGGTGTAGCGTGGGTGCAGCGCCGACAGCTTCACCGAGATGCCGGGTTTTTCCAGCAACGCACCGCTGCGCCCCTTGGCGATCTCGCCCATCGCCTTGAGATACGCGGCGATATAGCCCTGCGCCTGTTTGTCGGTGCGCGCGCCCTCGCCCAAGATGTCATACGACATCGTGTAACCTTTTTTCTCCTGCGCCTTAGCGTTCTTAATGGCGTCCGGCATGGTCTCGCCCATCACGAATTGCGAGCCTAAGAATTTCATGCCACCGCGTAACGCGGTGCGGATCACCGGCTCGCCGGATTTTTTGATGAGGCTGCCGAACCATGCCACGGGCGAATCGCCCTCGCCCATCTTCACCACGCTGCCGGTGAGCATGAGGCCCCACGTGCCGGCATTCACCAGCGAGGAGTCCGAACCGCCGAGATGCTGCTTCCAGTTACCATGCGCGAAGGTGTCTTCGATGAGTTGGTCTGCCGTGCTAGAATCGGGAATGCGCAACAGCGCTTCGGCCAGGCAAAGTAGGGCGATGCCTTCTTTGGTGCTGAGGCCATAGGATTGCAAAAACGCCTCGACCGTACCGCCCGGCCCGATGCGGCGCTGGTTGCCGATGAGGTCGCTGGCACGCTTGCGAACCGCCGTATCCATCGCCACCACGGGCGCCAGTCGCGCGATCAGCGCTTCCACGGCGGTGGTTTCGTCGTCGAGCGCGTGACTCGAGATATTTGCCAGATGTGCGGGCCAGTCCATGGCATCCACTCACCATGCCCGCCGCTAAAAGTCAAAGGGGTGGCATTCCCTATTGCCTCGCCGCGCGGGCGGTGGCAGCCTGCCGCCATGAAAAAGCTCGTTTGTGCCCTATTACTGTTCGCCGCCCCGGCCTTCGCCGCCGAGGAAGTGACGATGCTCAACGCCAGCTACGACCCCACGCGCGAGCTTTATGCCGATTATAACCGCGCGTTCGTAAAGACGTGGAAAGAACAGACCGGTCAGCAGCTGCGCATCCGCATGTCGCATGGCGGCTCCGGCAAACAGGCCCGTGCGGTGACCGATGGGCTGCAAGCCGATGTCGTGACACTGGCCCTTGGTGCGGATCTCGACGCCATCGCCAACAAAAAGCTGATGAAGGCCGATTGGCGCACCTCGTTGCCCGATGGCAGCGCGCCGTATCGCAGCACCATCGTGCTGCTGGTGCGCAAGGGCAATCCCAAAGCCATCCATGACTGGAACGATCTGGCCAAGGCAGGCGTCAAGGTGCTCACCCCCAATCCCAAAACATCTGGCGGAGCGCGTTGGAATTACCTCGCCGCGCTAGCCTATGCGCAAAAGTTCGGCCCGGAAAAATCTGATCGCTTCATGAAAGCGTGGCTGCGCAACGTGATCATCTTCGACACCGGCGCACGCGGAGCCACCACCAATTTCGTACGCCGCAAGCAGGGCGATGTGTTGGTGACATGGGAGAACGAGGCCTACATCGCCAAAAAATATTTCGGCGAGGATGCGTTCGAGATCATCTATCCCAGCATCAGCATCCTGTGCGAGCCGCCGGTTGCGGTCGTTGATTCCGTGGTCGATGCACGCGACACGCGCGCGGTCGCCACGGCCTATCTCAAAGGATTGTACGACCCCGCGGCGCAAGCGCTCATCGCCCACAATTTCTTCCGACCCCTTGCATCGGGAGATGACACATTACCGCCCATCACCAGCAAATTGGTCACGGTAACGCAAATGGGTGGCTGGGAAAAACTGCAGCGCGAGCATTTCGCGGAGGGTGGATCGTTCGACCGATTCTCGACGCGCGAATGAACTGGCCCCTGACACGTACCGCCGATTCCGTATTGCCCGGCTATCGCCTCGCCATGGGCATCACGCTGTTTTGGCTAGTCTCCATTGTGCTGCTGCCACTCACGGTGCTGGTGGTCTCGCTATTCTCGTTCCCGCTGGAGAGCATTCTCGCCACGCTGCAGAACCCACGCGTGCAATCGGCTTTCTGGGTGTCGCTCAGCAGTGCGCTGGGTGCCGCCATTATCGCCACCGTGCTCGGCACGCTCATCGCGTGGGTGCTGACGCGCTACAAATTCCCCGGCGTCGCGCTACTCGACGCACTCGTCGATATTCCTTTCGCACTGCCCACCGCCATCGCGGGCATTGCGCTTTCGGCACTCTACGCGCCCGATGGCTGGGTGGGGCAGTTCCTGCCATTCGAGTTGGTGTTCAACCGCGCC
>JBEIOT010000210.1:0-2982 GCA_040377415.1 Azospirillum sp.
ACACCCACCACCATGCAAGCCATCCGCGAACGCTACGAACAGCAGATCTCGAGCTGGATCCAGCAGCACAAAGTTTACCCCGCAGGCGCGGCCGGTGCCGAAGGCCGCGTCGTCGCGCGCATGCGGATCGACCGCTCCGGCTATGTGCGCTACTACGCCATCGAACAATCCAGCGGCAACAGCATCCTCGACGCCGCCGCCATCGACATGATCCGCCGCGCCAATCCGGTTCCCGCCGTGCCCGCGAATTATCCGGCCGGCAGCCTCATCGAATTCCTCATTCCCATCACATTCCGGGTGCCCCAATGACGCAGACCATTCTTCTCACCGGCGGTGCCGGGTTCATCGGCTCCTCCATCGCCGCGCAACTTTGCGCGCGCGGCGATAAGGTCATCGTCCTCGACAAACTCACCTACGCCGGTCACCGCCAGAATCTGGAATGGATCAAGGGCGACTGGGAACTCATCGTCGCCGACGTCGCCGATGAAAAAGCCGTAAAGAAAATTTTCGATGCGCATCAGTTCGATGCCGTCATCCACGCCGCTGCCGAATCGCATGTCGATAATTCCATCAACGGTGCGGGACCATTCATCCGCAGCAACGTACTCGGCACCCAAGTGCTGCTCGATGCTTCACTGGCGCAATGGAAAGCGCGCGGTAAACCGGCGGACTTCCGCTATCTGCAAGTGTCCACTGACGAGGTCTACGGCGCACTCGGCGCCAGCGGCGAATTCACCCTAACCACACCGCTCGCCCCCAATTCTCCTTACGCCGCCAGCAAAGCCAGTGCCGACCTACTCGTGCGCGCATGGTTCAAAACCCACGGCCTGCCCACGCTCATCACGCGCTGCTGCAACAATTACGGCCCCCGCCAACATCCCGAAAAACTTATCCCGCTCATGGTCACTAACGCGCTCGCCGGCAAGAACCTACCGGTCTATGGCGACGGCCAGCAAGTGCGCGAATGGATCCATGTCGACGACCACGCGCGCGGTGTGCTCGCCACACTGGCAAAAGCACAAGCTGGCAGCGTCACCCATCTCGGCAGCGGTGAAGAGCGCAAGAACCTGGAGCTCGTGCATCATCTCTGCGACGTGCTCACCAAACTAAAACCCGGCCGCGACTATCGCACCCAGATCACCCACGTCACCGACCGTCTCGGCCACGATTTCCGCTACGCGCTCGACATCAAGGAAACCAAACCTGCCACTGGCTTCACCGCGCAAGTGCCCTTCCTCGATGGTGTGGCCGATACCATCGCGTGGTACGTGAACAACCCGCAATGGGTCCACACCATGCTGAACCATCGCGAGGCGGCGTGAGAGTTCTTCTCTTCGGCGGCAACGGGCAGGTGGGTAGTCGCCTGAAAGAATTACTGGGCGACGATTGCATCGCACTCACCCGCGCCGAATGCGACCTTTCGCAACTCAACGAAAAACAAACGCGGGCCCTCATCGAATCGCACGAGCCCGACATCATCATCAACGCTGCTGCTTTCACCAAGGTCGATGACGCCGAGAAAGATGACACCACCGCCATCCTCGTCAACACCACCGCCCCGGGCATTCTCGCGCGCGCCGCAGGCAGCATTCCCTTTATCCATTTCTCCACCGACTATGTGTTCGATGGCAATGCAGCGCCGTACACCGAAGATGCCACCTGCAACCCAGTCAATCGCTACGGCCAAAGCAAATGGCGCGGCGAGCAGGAAGTGCTGGCAGCCGGTGGCCCCAGCTACATCTTCCGCCTGCAATGGGTCTATGATGTACGCGGCGCCAACTTCATGCTCACCATGCAGCGGCTGATGCGCGAGCGCGGTGTATTGAAGGTCGTGGCCGACCAGTTCGGCGCGCCCACACCGGCACCAAGCATCGCGCACGCCGTGGCGCAGGCACTGCCGCTTATCATCGAAGGTAAACTTCCAACCGGCATCTATCACATGGCCAGCGGCGGCCACACCACATGGCACGGCTTCGCCTGCACCATCGCACAGGCGCTGGATGGCAGCGCCGCCGAAGTTGTTGAAGCGCTCGTCACGCCGGAATACCCCACCCCCGCACCGCGCGCGTATGACACGCGGCTTGATTGCAGCGCGCTGGCGCGGCATGGTATCGTTTTACCGCACTGGCGCGATGCGTTCCTCGCGCTGATGGAGGCCCCCGATGCACATCGCTGATACCACATTACCCGAGGTCAAACGCATCACGCTCGATGTGTTCCGCGACCATCGCGGCTTTTTCTGCGAGCGCTTCCACGAAGAAAAATTCGCTGCAGTCGGCATGCACGAGCATTTCGTGCAGGATAACCACTCACGCTCCATGCCCGGTGTCATCCGCGGCCTTCACTTCCAGCACAGCCCCATGCAGGGCAAGCTGGTCGGTGTCACCCACGGCCGCGTGCTGGATGTGGCGGTCGATATCCGTCCGAACTCGCCCTATTTCGGCCAGCATGTCAGCGTCGAGCTAAGCAGTGAGAACGGCGAGATGCTATGGATCCCCGCTGGATTCGCCCACGGCTTCTGCGTGCTGGGCGACGGCGTCGCCGACGTGTTCTACAAATGTACCTCGCTCTACGACGCCAAAGGCGAAGCCGGCATCCGCTTCGATGATGAAACACTCAACATCCAGTGGCCGGTGCCGCAGAAGAACCGCATCATCTCCGACCGCGACCGCGCCATGCCCACACTGGCCGAGCTTAAACCCCAACTGCAGAAATGGTTCGCATGAGCCTGACCAAACCCCAAGCCGTCCTGTTCGATTGGGACAACACGTTGGTCGATACCTGGCCGACGATTCACCGCGCGCTCAACATCACGCTCGATCATATGGCGCACCCGCAATGGTCGCTCGATGAGGTGAAAAGCAAAGTGAAGCGCTCCATGCGCGAATCCTTCCCCGAAATGTTTGCCGACCGCTGGGAAGAGGCCGCCAAGCATTACCAGCAGAGCTACCGCTCCATTCATCTCGATCATCTGCAAGTGCT
>JBEIOT010000196.1:0-3336 GCA_040377415.1 Azospirillum sp.
GGCGCCGAAGGCAAAGGCATGCGCCGCCTCACCATCGAAAGCTGCGACGAGCTTGCCAAGCTACCGATGGATGAACGCATGGAAAGCCTCAACGTTTCCAACGCCGCCGCCATCGCGCTCTATCAACTGTTTTCGAGCCGCGCATGAGCCAGGAACTGCTGGATACCGCACAGCATGCGGTCGAACTTGCCATCAAAGCGGGCGCGACCAGCGCCGACGCCGTGGTGCTACAATCCACCGAGATGAGCACCGGCATTCGCCATGGTTCGCCTGAGACCATCGAGCGCGCCGAATCACGCGGCGTGGGCCTGCGTGTGTTCATCGGGCAGTCCACCTCCATCCTTAGCAGCTCCGACATTTCGCGCGACGCGCTGCAAAAATTGGCTGAGCATGCCATTGCCATCGCCAAAGCCGCGCCGCCCGATCCTTACGCGGGCCTTGCCGATGTTTCGCAGCTGGCCACTTCCATTGCCTCGCTCGACATGTCCGACCCCTATGAGCCGAGCATGGAACAATTGCAGCAATTAGCACGCGATTGCGAAGCCGCTGGCAAAGACGTTGCCGGCATCACCAACAGCGAAGGCGCCGATGCGGGTTTCACCCGCCAGAGCATCGCGCTCGTCACCAGCCATGGTTTCGCGCAGGGCTACGAAAGCACACAATCGGCCATCTCCTGCGCCCTCATCGCCGGTGAAGATGACGAAATGGAACGCGACTACGATTACGCCGCCAAAGCATTCTTCAGCGACCTGCCGACGCCCGAGAGCATCGGCATCGCCACCGCCAAGCGCACCTTAGCGCGCCTGAACCCGCGCAAAGTAAATTCGCAGCAAGCCGCCATCTTCTTCGAACCGCGCGAAGCCAAGGCACTGCTCTCTGCATTTGCCGGTGCCATTTCCGGCACCACCGTCGCGCGAGGCACCAGCTTCCTGAAGAACGACATGGGCAAGAAGATTTTTGCCGATGGCATCACCGTGATCGATGATCCGCTGATCCCGCGCGGCAACGGTTCGCACCCGTTCGACGCCGAAGGCATCCAAGCGAAGAAGACCGAATTCGTCACCAACGGCGTGCTAAATAGCTGGATGCTCGATTGCCGTAGCGCCCGCCAGCTTGGCCTGCAGACCACCGGCCACGCCATTCGTGGCCTGTCTTCTGCCCCGCATCCGGCCAGCACCAACCTCTACATCGCCCCCGGCAAAGAGTCGCCCGAGGCGCTGATGAAAGCCATCGGCACCGGCTTTTACATCACTGAGACCATCGGCCACGGCACCAACCTTATCACCGGCGATTATTCCGTCGGCGCCACCGGCTTCTGGATCGAGAACGGCGAACTGGCCTATGCTGTTAGTGAAGTGACCATCGCCGGCAATTTGCGTGAGATGTATGCCACGCTCGTCGCGGCTAACGACCTCGTCTTCCGCAGCAGCACCAACACGCCCACGCTGTTGGTGCCGCGCATGACCATCGCGGGGGAATAATGGCCGACCCGAAAGATTTTAAATCCTTCTCCCTCTATAAACGCCTCATTCGCGAGTACGTGCTGCGCTACAAGAACGTGCTCGCCCTTGCCGTCATCGGCATGCTGCTCGTGGCAGGCTCAACGGCCGGTCAGGCCTACATCATCCAGCACGTGATCGACGATATCTTCGTCAGCAAGAACGGTACCATGCTGGTGCTCATTGCGCTGGCCATCATGGCCCTCGCCGCCTTCAACGCACTGGGCGATTACGGCCAATCCATCTCGCTCAAATATGTCGGCCAGCGCGTCGTGTCCGACATGCAGGTCGATCTCTACAATCATTTGCTGCGCTCCGACGTCACCCTGTTCCACGACCAGTCCGGTGGCCGCCTCATCTCGCGCCTCACCAACGACATCCAGCTCATGCGCCAGTCGGTCAGCCAAGTGCTCACCGCTGCGGTGAAAGAATCGCTGACCATGATCTTCCTCATCGGGCTCATGTTCTACCAAAGCTGGCAGCTCTCCATCGGCGCGTTCTTCGTGCTCATGTTCGCGGTCATTCCCATCGCGCGCCTCGGCAAACGCATGCGCAAAATCGCGCTCGGCACCCAATCGCAACTGGCGGATTTCACCAGCCAGCTCGATGACACCTTCCAAGGCGTGCGCGTGGTGAAAGCCTATGGTCGCGAAGCGTTCGAGGTCGAACGCGCACGCGGCACCATCCGCGCGCTGTTCAAGCTCTATTACCGCGCCGCAAAAGTGCAGTCGGCCTCTGGCCCCATCATGGCCGTGCTCGGCGGCGTGTGCATGGGCGGAATCATCTGGTATGGCGGCTACGAAGTCATTCATGGCGACACCACCTCGGGCGGTTTCTTCTCGTTCCTCACCGCCATGCTGCTGGCCTATCGCCCGGCAAAACTACTCGCCAGCATCAACACGCAATTGCAGGAAGGCATGGCCGCTGCCGCGCGCTTCTACAACGTGCTCGACACCCAACCGACCATTCGCGATGCCGCCGACGCCACGCAGCTGAATCTCACGCAGGGCTCCATCGCGTTCGAGAATGTCAGCTTCCATTACGTTGAAGGCGGCCGCGGCGTCGATGGGGTCGACTTTACCCTGCCCGCCGGAAAGACCGTCGCGCTCGTAGGTTCCTCCGGCAGCGGCAAGACCACGCTGATGAACCTGCTACTGCGCTTCTACGAAGTCGAGAACGGCCGTATCACCATCGACGGACAGGATATTCGCAGCGTCACGCTCAGCAGCCTGCGCGGTGCGATGGCGTTCGTCAGTCAGGAAGTCATCCTCTTCAATGACACCGTGCGCGCCAACATCGCTTATGGCGATACAAACGCGACAGAGGCCGACATTATCGAAGCCGCGAAAAAAGCCCACGCGCACGAATTCATTTCGCAACTGCCGCAGGGCTACGACACGCCCATCGGCCCACTCGGCGTCAAACTCTCCGGCGGTCAGCGCCAGCGCCTCTCCATCGCCCGCGCCGTGCTGAAGAACGCCCCCATCCTATTGCTCGACGAAGCTACCAGTGCGCTCGACACCGCATCCGAGCGCGCAGTGCAGCAAGCGCTCACCGAACTGATGGTGGGCCGCACCACGCTGGTCATCGCGCACCGTCTTTCCACCATCCAGCATGCCGACGAAATTTTGCTGCTGCATGGCGGCAGCATCAAGGCACGCGGCGCGCATGACGCCTTGCTGAAATCCAGCACCGAATACCGCACCATGCAGCAACTCGCCGCGAGTGACGCGCCGTGAGCACGCCCAAACGCAGCCTGCGCAAGCGTATGGGCAAATCGAAGATCGTGCTGTGGCCGCTCGTTATCCTCGGCTATTCTGTGCTGCGCATCATCTAC
>JBEIOT010000100.1:0-7131 GCA_040377415.1 Azospirillum sp.
CCACGATGTTGGTCTTGGGGTCGAAATGGAACTCCCACACCCCTTCAAGCAACATGGTGCGAGTCACCACACGTCCCGCATGGCGCATCAGGAATTCAAGCAAACGGAATTCGGTGGGCTGCAATTCGATGCTCTGCCCGCCGCGGTTGGCCTTACGACCGATAAGATCAAGCTCAAGGTCGCCGACCTTGAGGGCGGTTTCTGTCGCCGCCAGCTTCGGGCGACGCGACAGGGCGCCCACACGGGCGTGCAACTCGGCAAAAGCGAACGGTTTTACAAGGTAGTCGTCGCCGCCGGATTCAAAACCCTTCACGCGGTCGTCGATACTTCCCATGGCAGTAAGGAAAATGGCGGGCGCTGCCACCCCGCTTTCGCGCAGGGTGCGTAGCAGTGCCACGCCATCGAGCTTGGGTAACATCCGGTCGATGATGAGCACGTCGTACGGCACCGCCGTATCGCCCGCCAACATCAAGCCTTCATGGCCGTCCTTGGCGTGGTCGACCGTGTGGCCATGCTCGTTGAACCCGCGGCGGATATAATCCGCGGTCTCGACATCGTCCTCGATAAGCAACAGTTTCATAGACTGCTATGTAGCAGCGCTAGGCGCCGTTAGTCATCCTTATCTTCACGGGCACCGAGCACGGTACCATTCACGGCGTCTACACGCACATCGAACAGTTTGTCGTCTTTCACGACGCTGACTTCATAGGTCGGGCTAAAGCTATCATCGTCGATGCTAGCGTCGATGGCTTTGCCACCCTGGTGTTTCTCGGCAGCCTGGATCGCCTGTACCAGCGAGATCTTGGCTTGCGCAGCGGCTTTAATGTCATCGGTATCTGCCAACGCGTTGGTGGCGAAAGCCGTCACGAGCAATACGGCAAATGCGGTGTATGGGATCAGTTTCATGGTTCACTCCTCTTTTATTGTGAACACAGTCATAGGCCCACCAGCCTCACCCCGGCATGTCCGCCACTATACGCTTTTGCAATGTTAGAAAATAAGGTGAAAATGGAGGCCACAGACACGATTGAGCGGCCAAAAGGGGGGTTTTGGCGTAGACCAGAGTTTATGCCTAGGCGGCATAGATATTGATCTTCGCTAAAAGCTCATCGGCTGAATAGGGTTTCACGATGAAGTCATCCATGCTGAGCGCTTCACATTTGGAGCGATACAGGTCCGTGTTATTGGCCGTTAGCGCGATGATCGGGGTGGGATTGCGACTGGTTGCATCTTCATAATGACGGATCATCTTCGTAGCATCGATACCCGACATAATAGGCATCTGCAAATCCATGAGAATCAGCGAGAATTCGTCTTTCTTAAATAATTCAACAGCTTCTGCGCCATTCTCAGCGATCTTAAACTTGAAACCCCAATCTTCGAGCAACGTCGAAGCGATCAACCTGTTCTCGGCGTTGTCATCAACGACCATAATCAAACTAGATTTTGATTCGACGCCAGAAGGGTTGATAGGCATAATGCACCTAATATTTTGAATTAATCATATATCTACTGTCAGCCACTTCGCATCAAATCTCTATGAGCTTCGCTTTCTAGGTTCAAAGGGCCCTCAATGAAAGATTGCATATGCGTTTATCTGAATTCATATCCTCGAACAAAACTCCGATCATCAATGAATGGATAAGTTTTGCGGATACTTTGACGCCCGCTGCATCGAACATGAGCGATCTGCAGCTTAAGGACCACATCGAACAGATACTGGACTTTATTTCAGAAGATATCGAATCCGAGCAATCGGCACGCGAGCAGATCCATAAATCACACGGCAAAACTGACAGCGAAAGCACTTGTAGTGATACAGCATCAGAAATCCACGGCAGCATTCGGCATGCAGATGGTTTCGATATCGTGCAAATGGTGTCTGAATATCGCGCGTTGCGTGCAAGCATCATCAAATTGTGGACTCGCAATAAGCCCCATTTATCCGACATCGATACGCTGGATCTTGTCCGCTTCAATGAATCGATCGATCAGTCGTTGGCCGAGTCCGTCGCGCGTTTCATGATGAAAGTGGATCACTCGAAAGATCTATTACTAGGTATCCTCGGGCACGACATACGCAGCCCCCTTGGCGCGATAACGATGTCCTCGCAACTACTGACACGTGTCGGTACTTTGAACGAGAAACAAACGGCATTGAACGACCAAATTCAAGACAGCGCGACGCGTGTCTCCAAGATCGTCATTGACCTGCTCGACCTGACGCGCGCTCGTCTTGGCACAGGTCTCCCAATTAACGCTGGTCCAATGAATCTCAAAGAATTAGCGGAACAAATTGTGCAGGAAATGCGAGTGCAACATCCCAATCGCAAACTCATTTTGAACACCGCCGGTCAGTGCAATGGAAATTGGGATGTGAGCCGATTGGGTCAGGTTTTCTCGAACCTGATCGGAAACGCCATTCAATACGGCGCTAAAGAAGCTCCCATTACCATCTCGGTTGAAGGAAGTGACGGGTTATCGCTGATAAGCATTCATAACCAAGGCACCGCGATACCGAAATCCCAACTGTCAACGATCTTTGATTCCTTCACACGCGGAAGAGACAGCGCCAAGAATAACAATCCGCAATCAACGAACGCGAATTTAGGATTGGGCCTGTTCATTACAAAAGAGATCATCGAATCGCATAATGGCACCATCCGCGTCGTATCGAATGAAGAGGAAGGCACCACCTTTAGCATTCGGCTTCCTCGTAGCGCTTCGGGTGCTAAGCATAGTGAAGAGAAAAAAGCAGCGCTCTCTGCCTAAACATTTTCAAATGTGCCTACCTTGCTGAACCGCAAAGACACTTGTCGAAAATACACTCCAAGACATTAGGGAAAATGGTGGCCAGAGACGGGATCGAACCGCCGACACGGGGATTTTCAATCCCCTGCTCTACCAGCTGAGCTATCTGGCCACGCCTCATCAATGAGGAAGCAGGTCTATACCCAAAGCCATTTAGCTTGGCAAGTGCTTAGGAATGATCTGGATTCTCTGGGTTTTCCGCCGCGTACAGCGCGTCAGCGTCCACATCGTCCAGCTCGACCGCGGGAACAGCATAGCCGCCAGTGAACCAGCGATTGAGGTCAACCGTACGGCAGCGTTCCGAGCAGAACGGCGTGGATTTGCCCGTAACGGGCTTGTTGCAGATGGGGCAAGGAGCACTCATGGCGCTTAGATTGTCAAAAAACCCAGATATGTCAATGCCGCCCTGCGAAAAAGCGTCCCATCACGAAGCTGTCATATTAACACTGTATAACAGAAGCATGGACATGTTATCGCGCAAGCAACGCCTGCAGGGCAGCACGCTGATCGGCCGCTTCGGCGAGACCGTAAAAGCGCAAACGCGCCCCGACCGATTTATACATTTCACTGCGGCATGCGAAGCGGCCAATGTCACCCACCACAATGACCGTTTTCGTCAACTGTGGGATGAACTAACAGAGAAAGCCAACACGAGCAGCGCTGGTAGAAAAACCAAAGTGCATGTCACGCTCGACGGCAAACAACTAACGATGGGCTATTACCGCAACCACGGGAAATATGGCTGGTGCTTGCACCGTCGTAGCATGCCGACCCTGCTCGCCGCTTATGAACATCGCGTGGAGCTGGCACGGCCTGTACGTATCGAGCATGGCCCGCCTTTGCCCGACCATTTCAACAGCCGCGGCTCGCTGCGACTAGGCTTTAGTGTCGACCATTATCGCGATGCAGCGTTCAACACGATGTGGGAAAAGCTAGAAGCACTTGCCAATGATCAACCGCGCAATGATAGCGCCACAGTTACCGTGCAGTTCGATGGCCAACCCGTAACACTTGGGTTCTTCCAGGAAGCATCGGGTCGCAGCCGATGGTATGTGCACGATGATTCCATCGGCGTACTACGCGCGCATGTGGAGCATGAGCGTTCACGCCAATCCGCTACCGCACCGGTAAAAGATCATTACTGGTTCGGCCCTCTGCAGGCCAGCGCGGCGCTGGGCGTCACGCGTGATCATGGTGGTTTCAAACATGCATGGTCGCAGATCGCCGCAGTGGCAAGCGACCTGCCAAGTGCGGGTGATCGTATTTCCTTGAACGGCCCCGGAGGATCGGTGGAGGTTATGCGCGCGGGCAATGGCGAAAAATTCAAGCGACTGAGCATCAGCAAAGAGTCACTGCCTATCTTGTCGCGCGCCATAACACGGCAAGAATATATCGGCCACATCAACTGGCGTGCCAATTGCAGCAATCAGGCGGGTCGCCAGGCTATTCTCACAGGCGCTTTCAAAGAGAACTGGCAACAGCTCAAGGCAAATTGCAGCGATTTTTACATCCTCACTGGCATTCGAACGACCGACGAGGCACTGACGATGCACCCTGAACAACTCGCCCAATCGCTTAACAATCTAGTAAAGATTGCTCCCCGCGACAGCGCCTTTATGGAACTCTTGGATCGGGTGCGCGATAGCCATGCCGCGGCTTTGGGCGTTAAGGTGCAGCTTTTTACGCGCTAGCTGCATCCATCACAAAAATTATACGTTTCGTCATCAAGCCGTCACATTCGGCAGCTATTGCTGTGCGCTGCAATTCGTACCTGAGGAATGAACATGGACGCCAGCAACCAGCAATTTGCCAAGGACATCGCCGCCGCCGCCGATGCCGGGATCAAGGCCGACGAGATCGTCGAGGTTTACCCGTTCATCAAGCAGGTCGGCACCCTGATCGAGCGCATGAGCGAACCGAGCCAAATTTCCCAAAGTGCGAAGGGCATTGTCTCGGGTCAATTGGTCAGCCTTAAACAAGACCACATACCTTACGCGCAACTGGAAGCTTCGCGCCTGTCGCTCACGCGAAAACTGGAGATGCTTGAAAGCAAACATCGCAACCCAGCCGAAGAGGTGGATCTTAAAGCCCTCACCGTGGCCCTGAGCGGCTGGCACGCGGCAGTCGCCGCCGGCATTCGCAATCAATCGCTGGAAGGCCTACGACCCAAGCGCATTACTGCCGCCGCCACTGAAGCAATACCTCAAATGCCTGCCAAACTATTGCCGTTGAAAAGTGGCAATATCCGCACCACCAAACTGACGCTCGCCATTCATCGCCTGAGCGCTGAGGCTGGACTAGACAAAGAACACACCAACATCCTCGTCGACGCATTCCTTGAATCGGTGCGTGTGACCGACATCGCGGAAATGACCATCGCGCATTTCAAATCCATTCTCGAGAAATTCGAACGCCACTCTGATCATGGTGACGCAGGCAAGCGCCCGATGTACCATGCCCTGCACGACATGCTGCAACAGGCAATCTATGATCTGCGCGAGACCGAGAATGTCGGCACCGTTGCGGATAACGTGGTCGATGGCGCGTACAAACAAGCGGCCCGTCGCTTCGCAAATATCGAGCTGGCCGCCGAGGACACCCCTCATTCGCCAAAAGTAACTCCGCAGGAACCAAAACCAGTGCTGACGAGCAATCAGGAACTAGTACGCCGCGCCGCAGCCAGCCTTGCCGAAATGCATCAAGACGAACCCACACCCCAACGCAATGGCGGGCTAAGAATCGGCTTCCCCCCACACCAACAATCACCACAACCTGTGAAACCCCTGCTTGTCACGGGTGCAGCCGCACCATCACCGGTAGTATTGCCTATGCATGCACCCACCATTATCGTGGAGCTTCCACAAGCAACCCCAACAACAAAGCCTGTGCCAGTGCTCGAAGGTCTCCATCCCAATGAGAACGAAGAACCTGTATCGCAGACCCCATCGACCACGGTGAGCGCCACCCGCGAAAGATCGCAGCAACCCGCGATCACCAAACCCACCACCTTCAAAAAAGCTTTGGCCGACATGAACGCTTGGCTTAACAGTCATGAAGTCGACATTGACGTGCTGAAACACCCAAAAAAATTGCAGTTAACGACCCCCGCGCAACTGCAGCATCAACTGATCCCCCTGCGCAATGCCATTGAACATAGCCACGGCAAAGTGGCTGGCCGAAAGTTGTTGGATAACCTCATGAGTACACATGAGACGCTTTATCATCGCAGCAGCCAACCGGCCGCCGGCACATTGTGGGGTAATGGTGGCGTGGTAAAAGGTCGCTAAGGAGCGACGGCGAGCCCGTGGCCAACGCTTTCGCGTTCATCGAACACGAAGCACGTGCCCTCCCACAGGCTTTCTGCCACAGGTATATGCTCGAGATATGCAAGGATCCCGCCACGCAGGTGATACACGCGCTCAAAGCCCTGCGTCATCAGGTAGGCCGAATATTTTTCACAGCGAATGCCACCAGTGCAATACATCGCCACCGCCTTCGCGTTCAGCGGCTTCAGCACTTTTTCGGTGAAGCGGACCATCTGCTTGAAATTCGCCGTCGCTGGGTTAAGTGCATCTTTGAAATGGCCCATCGCGTATTCGTAATCGTTACGGGTATCGATGGTTACAACCCCTTCGCGCGTGATCAGCGTATTCCAGTCGGCGGGCTCGACATACGCGCCGACACACACGGAAGGATTCGCTTCAGCACCCAGTGAGATCAGCTCTTTCTTCACTTTTACCTTCGAACGCTTGAACGGCTGCGCCCCCGTGTAGCTCTCGCGCGCCATTGGCAGCGTCATCCCAAGCTCGGCCTTCAGCGCATCGATGAATGTGGCCAGCGCTGCTGCCTCACCCGATACGGTAGCATTCACGCCTTCGCGGGCCAGGGTCACGGTGCCTTTCACCGCCAGTTCCTGCATGCGCAACAGCAACGATGCTTTATGCGACGCCGGATCGGCAAGCGGGGTGAACTGGTAAAAGGTGGTAACGGTGATGCTCATGCGCGCGGCATTAGCGCAAATCCGGCGATCTGTCTAGGTGATCGCGGGGCCCTGCACCTCGCCCAGCCGCTCGGCCGAGGCGATGCTATTGACCGCAAAACGCGGCTCGCCCGCTTGTGGCACGAGCGTTGCTTGCGCCGGAGCAGCGTCGACTTGGTCCAGCACCGGTTGCATGGGCCGCGAAGCAGCAATTTGCTTTAGGTTCGCCACGCGTTTTTCTGTCGTTGGATAACCCGCGCGCAAACGCGCGACATTGCCCATGAAACTGGTGCGCGGCGAATGCGATTGCAGCTGCTGCAATGCCGAAGCCAGCCCCAGCG
>JBEIOT010000234.1:0-2314 GCA_040377415.1 Azospirillum sp.
CGGTGCAAAGCTACTTCTTCAATGCCCAAATGCTGCAGTTGCCAAATAACGATATCGTAATTTTGGCACCGACCGAGAGCCAGGAGAACGCTCGTGCGCATGAAATGCTGCAGAAACTGGTCGCTGAGAAGGCGATCGCGGGTGTCCACTACCTTGATGTGCGCGAATCGATGCGCAATGGTGGCGGGCCTGCCTGCCTGAGGTTGCGCGTTGTCCTCACCGCTGAGGAAGCGGCCGCGATCAAGCAAGATGTTGTGTTGACGCAAGAAAAGCAGGATCAATTGAACGGCTGGATCGAGAAGCACTACCGTGATCGTCTCGTGCTGGAAGATCTGCGCGACCCGCTATTCGTACGCGAGTTGAATGAGGCTTACGAGGCGCTGGAGCCAATTATCGGGCTGCCGCGCTATTACTCCAGCCAAATGCTCTAATTCGTCAGGATGTGGAGCATGGTGGTGCCGTTGGTGCCGACCGCATAGGCTGAGGTCGCGAAATTCGCACCGGTGGTATCGGTCGTGCAGCTGGTGCGGATGGACGTCATATTGCCAGTGCCGGGCTTGCCATCATCCATTTTCGTGTCGATATTCCAGGCATCGACGCAAGCGATGACCGGATCGCGATAGCCGCTGTAGTAGCCAGTGGTGGCTAGGGCAGACACATAGATGTAGTGACCCGCCACAAAGTTATCGAACTGGGTGGCTGGGTCGACAGGGTGGTAGCCATAAGTAAGGCTGGCACGGTCGAGTTTTAAAGGAAACGCGTAGGTCTTCATGGGCAGCGGGTCGGCCGCGGGCCAGTTGGGGTTATAACTACCGGCAATGAGGCCCGCCAAGCCAAGATGTTGCGCCGAATAGGTATATTCGCAACCGGTGTAATCGGGGCTGCAATACACGATGCCATCGTTATTGCCGTTGCAGGTGCCGCCGGTGGTGTTGGACGGGCAGCTAGCGCCCACGCCCCAATATCTCTGGGCGCTGCCAAAGTCGCCAGGCAGGGCCGCGAACTGTTCGCGGAACCCGCTGATGGCCGTCTGGTATTTCTGGATGTCGGTACTTACGCTGCGCAAAGTGCTGGCGTGAATGAGGTTCTGACCAACCAGAATGCCGCCGACGATAAGGCCGAGCAGCACCAGAACAATCGCAAGTTCAACTAACGAGAACGCTTTCATGGGGTCGATTATCTAATTGTTTTCTGGAATGTGCAAGTGCGGCGGCTGTGTCATGCGAGACACGGCGTGCGCCAGAATTCGGGCCAAAACGCGATTGCGCTGGAAAGTGGCAGGAAAACTCCGTAAATTGCGGCTCACGCGAACCTAAAAAAGACGGACTTTCCAGCACATGCTTTCTATTATCGCGATTGTCTTCACGACCGTCATGGTCTTCGGCTCGTTCGTGGTCTTCGGCGGCAAAATGGGCATCGTGTTCCACGGGCTGATGGCCGAGGGGCCGATCATCGTGGGTGCTGCGATCGGCGCGTTCCTGCTCAGCAATAACGGACCCATCGTCAAAGGCGCATTAAAAGGTCTGGGCAAAGCCTTCAAGGGCCCTAAATGGAAAGCCCAGGACTATAAGGACGTCCTGTTGCTGATGTTCGGCATCCTGAAACTGGTGCGCACCAAGGGCATGATCGTGCTCGAGCAGCATATCGAGAACCCGGAAGCCTCAAGCATCTTCCAGCAATATCCCAAGATCCTGCACGACCATTTCGCGGTGGAGTTCATTTGCGACACGCTACGCATGATGACCATGAACTTCGACGATGCCAATCAGGTGGAAGACGTGATGAACGCCCAACTGGATAAGCACCACCACGAGCTGCACCAATTCAGCCACGCTATTACGGGCATGGGCGAGGCGATGCCGGCGCTGGGCATCGTGGCGGCGGTACTGGGCGTGATCAAGACCATGGCCAGCATCAATGCGCCCGTGCATATCCTGGGTGAAATGATCGGCGGCGCGCTAACGGGAACGTTCCTCGGCGTATTGCTAAGCTACGGCTTCATCTCGCCGTTGGCGTCGAAAATGCAGCAATGCTATGATCAGGAACACCAGTTCTACCTGCTCATCCGCTCCATTCTGGTGAGCCACCTCAATGGCAACGCGCCGCAGATCTCTGTGGAAATTGGCCGCACCAACGTGCCCACCATCTTCCAACCGTCGTTCAAGGAGATGGAAGAAGCCCAAGGCTCCATCAACTTCGCGTAATCGGCCATGGCAGACGATAAAAAAGCCAAGGGTGGTAAGGACGATAAGCGTCCCATTATCAAGAAGATCAAGAAAGTGCAGGGCGGCGGCCACCATGGCGGCGCCTGGAA
>JBEIOT010000239.1:0-2194 GCA_040377415.1 Azospirillum sp.
GCTGCTATTCTTGCTGGCGACGCATTGCTCACCTACGCGTTCGAAGTGCTGTCGAACCCGCGCGTGCACGCCGATCCGAACGTGCGCTGCGAACTGATCCGTTCCGTTGCCCGCGCGGCAGGCGTGCGCGGCATGGTCGGCGGCCAGATGATGGACCTCGACGCCGAGCATAAGAACATGACGGCGGAAGAAGTCATCCGCCTGCAGCGTTTGAAAACAGGTGAAATGTTCGCGGTGAGCTGTGAAGCCGGCGCCATCCTCGGCAAAGCGCCCGAGCAGCTGCGCGCGCGCCTGCAACGCTACGCCCACGATATCGGCCTCGCGTTCCAGATCACCGACGACTTGCTCGACGTGGAAGGCACCCGCACCGAAACCGGCAAGGGCGTGAAGAAAGATGCCTCCGCTGGCAAGGCAACGCTGATTTCCGTACTCGGCGTGGACCGTGCACGCGAACAGGCGAACACGTTGGCCGGCCAGGCGCTCGATCATTTAAGCGCCTTCGACAACCGCGCCGACGCCCTGCGCGAACTCGCCAAGTTCGTCGTCACCCGCAAGAACTAGGGCTAACCCTCCGTGGCCAAAACTCGCCTCGACCAATTGCTCGTGGCACAAGGCCTCGCCGAAACGCGCAGCAAGGCGCAGGCCTATATTATGGCTGGGCTGGTTTATCTTGGTGAACAAAAACTCGATAAGGCCGGGCAGCTGCTTGCCGATGACGCGGAGATTACCGTGCGCGGCAAAGAGCACCCGTGGGTGTCGCGTGGTGGTATGAAGCTGGCAAAAGGTCTCAGTGAATACGCAATCTATGTGAACGGCATGACCGCGATGGATGTGGGCTCAAGCACGGGCGGTTTCACCGATGTGCTGCTGACGAATGGTGCGGTCAAAGTTTACGCCGTCGATGTCGGCACCGGCCAGCTTGACCCCAAAATTCGCAACGATGCGCGCGTGGTGGTGATGGAACAAACCAACGCAAAGCATCTCACCCGAGAAATGGTGCCGGATGAAATTGACTTAGTGGTATGCGATGCAAGTTTCATTTCGCTCACGAAAGTTTTGCCGGCTGCATTGGCACTCACGAAGCCTTCAGCAAAACTCGTTGCCCTCATCAAACCGCAGTTCGAGGTGGGCAAGGCCGAAGTGTCGCGCGGCAAAGGTGTCATCACCGATCCGGTATTGCACCAGTGGAGCTGCGATATGGTAAGTGAGTGGCTAGTGGGCGCAGGGTGGAGCGTGCACGGCATTACCGAGAGCCCCATCAAGGGCCCCAAAGGCAACACCGAATTCCTGCTCTACGCGACGAAGACCTGACTTCATTAAACTGTCATAGGTCAAGCGGTCGTGATTGGGTATAATGACGCCATGAGTGAAGACAACCAACCAGTCCATTTGATCCAGCCCACGAACGGCATTCTCAACCTGCCGCTTGCGGATTACTTCGGTGTCGGCCATGCCGATCCGGCCATGGATGCGCTTGCCTTGCAAATATTACCAAAACTTGAGTCCCGCGGCATGACCATGGTCGGCCATCTCGTGACAGCAAAAGATGTGGATTTGCGCCGCACGTTCACGTCGCAAGAGATCGAATTCTTGCGCACGCAACAGGTCGAGGCAATGAATATCCCGCGCAATGCTCGCGTGCCTCGCTGGAATCCTCCGCAAGAAGCGTTCCGCTTCTAAGCTGCCTTTTTCTTGCTATTCTTCGCTTTGGTCTTCGGCTCGGGCTTGGCTTTGGCTTTGCTCTTTTTATCCAGCAGCGCTTTGATGTAGCGACCCGTCACCGATTTATCATTAGCCGCCACTTCTTCTGGCGTGCCGACAGCGACGATCTTGCCGCCTTTGTCGCCACCGCCGGGTCCGATATCGATGAGATGATCGGCGGTCTTGATGACATCGAGATTGTGTTCGATGACGACCATGGTGTTGCCGCTATCGACCAGCTTTTGCAGCACGCCTAGCAGCTTGCGAATGTCTTCGCTGTGCAGGCCGGTGGTCGGCTCATCGAGGATATAAAGCGTTTTGCCGGTGGCGCGTTTGCTAAGCTCTTTGGCGAGCTTGATGCGCTGGGCTTCGCCGCCGGAAAGCGTCGTCGCCGATTGGCCAAGCTTGATGTAACCCAGGCCCACTTCTTGCAGCGCAACCAGCTTCTCGCGGATGCTCGGGTGTGCGGTGAAGTACTCGGCGGCTTCTTCCA
>JBEIOT010000061.1:0-9412 GCA_040377415.1 Azospirillum sp.
CCATGGCATCGAAGCGCTAGCACGCGATAGCTGGGACGGGCAGAAGCTCAACCTCGCCAAGCGCGATGTCCATGCCATGCCGGATCAAACGCTGATCCTCTTCGGCTGCGATACCCGCCGCAACGCCATGCTGAATGGCGCATCGCTCACCCGCCGCGTCAAAGAAATGCGTGCCCGCGAGGCCGATGGCAAACCCGATACGTTCGAATTCATGGCCCCCGGTGCAAAGCGCCAAGCGCGCCTCATGCTGGCCTGCATGTGTGAGAATTTCTACGATGAGAAGACTGGCGACCCGCTGTTCGACATCAACGACCTGCGTCCATTATCGGAAATTTTCGCCGGCAAGGAAGATCGTATCCGCCTCTCGCTCGATCATCGCCGCGTGGCCCAGCATTTCCAGCTTTTCGGCTATAGCAAAGGCGGCAACGTGGTGAGCGACGCCATGCGCTTTCTCGAGCGTGACCTGCAGGCGGTCGATGCAGATAACAAAGGTATCATCCGCACCTCGAAAGAAGATACCACGCAGGATCGCGGCATCCTTCGCCTCAAAGAATATGGCGTTCGCAGCTTACTGCGTAACATCGATACCTTCTCGTACGCCGCGCGCGAATTGCCCAACAGCAAATACCTCAAGGACAACGGTGTGCGCCGTCTGGGCGTGAATAACGAAGACGATCTGCTCACCAAATACCATTTCTACCCTTCAACGCCGAATGATGAATTCTACGTTATCAAAGGCATCAAGGAGCGCGCGGGCCACGCGCCGGAAGACATGCTTGGCACCCGCACCACGCGTGGCTATGCGCTGGATGATGGGCGCGTACAACGCCGCGTGAAAGAATTCTTCGCCCCCCACCACGGCAAAGCCGCCATCGCCAACCTGTTCCTCGAGAACGATGCGCTCAAAATTGAAAGTGCACCCGGCACACCCGATGACACCATGGCCAACAATCGCGAAGTGATCGTGGCCGCGCTGGAGCGGGCAGGGCTCACCAACCCCAAACTGGTCGGCAACCACTACCATATCGGCGTGATGGAGATTCGGGCCGACGAAGACGTCGCCCATGACCCCGCAGCCTTGCGCAAGGTAGGCGCTGCTTTCGCTGATCTGCGTCATTCGGCCAAGGGTCTGCTGATCGCCGAGAAGATCACCGACGAGGATGTGGGTCGTCTGGCTCGCAAAATGACCCGGCAGGTGCGCGGCAAATTCACCGAGCGTGTGGTCAACGCGCCGGTGGATCATGCCAAAGGTGGCAAGGCGGCTTAACCTTCCGTTAAACTTTCTCTGCTTTACTGGTTGTTAGTGAGGGAGAATTCCAATGGATGCAGCACTGATAATGTTCCTGGCCGGCATGACGTTCGGTAGTGCGTTATTCGTCGCTGCCTCCCTCCGCCTGCAAAAACTTGCATTAGCCAAGAAAAAAGCCTAAAACCCCAACGATTGCTTGAGGTTGCCTTAAGTTTAAGGGCAACCTCGTGTCGTTTTTGGAGGAGCGCTTTATCGCTATTTTTCTACACAAGGGAGATCTTCCCGCCGACGTGAGCTTCGATGGCGATCTCGCCGTCGATACCGAAGCCATGGGCTTGAACAACCTGCGCGACCGCCTCTGCCTCGTGCAGATCAGCGATGGCAAAGGCGACGAGCATCTCGTGCAATTCACGCCCGGTGAATTCAACGCCCCCAACCTCAAAAAACTGATGACCGATCCCAAGCGCGTCAAAATTTTCCACTTCGCGCGGTTCGATGTCGCCATCATGAAACATTACCTCGGCGTGGTCACCGCGCCCATCTATTGCACCAAGATCGCCTCGCGCTTGTCGCGCACCTACACCGACCGCCACGGCTTCAAGGATATTTGCCGCGAATTGCTCGGTGCTGAAGTCAGCAAGCAGCAGCAATCCAGCGACTGGGGCCAAGAAACCTTAACGCCTGAGCAGCAGGAATACGCCGCCAGCGACGTGCGCCATTTGCACCGCCTGCGTGAAAAGCTCGACGTGATGCTAGCCCGCGAAGGCCGCACCGAGCTCGCCAAGCAATGTTTCACCTTCCTGCCTGCACGCGCCGAGCTTGATCTCGTCGGCTGGCCGGAACTCGACATTTTCGCGCATTAGACCCATGGCCACGTCCATCGCACCCAAATCGCAAAAGTCCAACACGCTGGAAAGCGCTCGCGCGGTCATCGATCAGGAGATCGAAGGGCTGAAGGCGGTGAAGGAATCGTTGGGTGCGCAGTTCGAAGAATTGGTCGACAGCATCCATGATCTCAAAGGCCGCGTGATTTTCTGCGGCATTGGTAAGTCGGCACATATCGCCCGCAAAATTGCCGCCACCATGGCCAGCACCGGCACGCCGGCCTATTTCGTGCATGCCGCCGAAGCCAGCCATGGCGATCTCGGCATGATCGCGCCGGGCGACCTTGTGTTCTGCCTTTCCAACTCGGGCGAAACCAAGGAACTGGCTGATGTTATCGCCTATGCCAAGCGCCACAAGCATACGCTAGTCGGTCTTGTGCGCCGCGCAGAATCCACACTCGCCAAAGACGCTGATATCGCCATCATCCTGCCCGCCGTGCCGGAAGCATCGCCCACCGGCGCGCCCACCACCAGCACCACCATGATGCTGGCCTATGGCGACGCACTCGCCATGGCGTTGCTGGAAAAACGCGGCTTCACCAAGAGCGATTTCGGCAAGTATCACCCGGGCGGCAAACTCGGCACGCAGTTCATCCGCGTCGCGCAGCTGATGCATCAGGGCGAAGAACTGCCCCTGGCGACCGATGCTTCACCGATGGAGCAGGTGCTCATCACCATGACCGCCAAGCGCTTTGGCACCGCGGGCATTACCGATGCGAGCGGCAACCTCGCCGGTGTGGTGACCGATGGCGATCTTCGCCGCCACATGAGCGACAGCCTCATGAAAAAATCCGCCCGCGAAGTGATGAGCAAGAACCCCATCACCATCGCGTCCGACATGCTGGCTGCCGAAGCGCTCGCTATCATGAACGGCAGATCCATCACCACCCTGTTCGTGGTCGATGCGGGCCGCCCCGTGGGCATCCTGCACATCCACGACCTGCTGCGCGCCGGTGTGATGTAGTTGTCGCGCCCCTGCGGTTACTCTCTGTTTCCTCGCTAAAAGGCCGCAAAACCTTGCTGTAACGGGCCAGCGCCCTATACTGCCGTCATGACCACTGATGAACCTGCGCAACCCCAACGCTCTGGCCTGTCCGACCACTGGGCGGCCCGCGAAGTCGACCATCTGTTCGGCCGTTTCACGCGCGCCACGCGTTTCGTGCTGTTCAGCAAATGGTTCCTGGCGATCGTTTCGGGCATTTTGCTCGTCGTGCTGGTGATCTATCCGATGATGGAAAAACGCTCGGGCGCACGGCTGTCGTTCGTCAGCGAAGAAGCCTCCGCCATCGCGCCGACCGATGCAGCGAATGCGCCCAGCATGAGCGCGCCGGTCTATGAAGGCAGCGACGCCAAAGGCCGCCAGTACCGCATCACCGGCGGCAAGGCCACGCAGATCACTGCTGACATGATCGAACTCGATAGCATGCAGGCGCAGCTGGATAGCGGCGACAGCGCCGTGACAGTGACCGCCGACAAAGCGCAGTACAAACAGGAAGAAAAAAAGGTCGACCTTATCGGTAACGTGAATGTCACCCATGCCAAGGGCTATCATTTCGTCACGCCCGCCGCGACCATCGACACGGCGACCATGGATGTGACTGGAAATCAGGAGATTACGGGGCAGGGGCCGATGGGCAAGTTGCTTGCAACGGGCTTTGAAATCAGGGATAACGGCAAGGCGATCCGCTTCGGCGGAACCAGCCGCGTCAATGTGACGATCAATAGGGGCAAAACCGAGTGAAACGTATCCTTTTGGCGAGCGTAATGCTGCTTTCCTGCGCGCCTGCCATGGCGCAAAGCGGGCCCAAGCTCGATTCCGAAGCGCCCATCGAAATTGCGTCCGATAACCTCGAAGTGCTGCAAGACCAGAACAAAGCCATTTTCTCCGGCAACGTGATCGCCAAGCAGGGCGACACCACCATGAAATCTGCCACCATGACAGTGTTCTACGACAATACCGGCAGCAGCGAAGGTGAAGGCGGAAGCAGCGGCAAAGGCATCAGCCGCATCGAATCCAGCGGTAAGGTCGTGTTCGTCACGCCCGAGGAAACCGCGCAGGGCGACACCGCCATTTACAACGTAGCCACTAAAACCATCGACCTCGTCGGCAACGTGGTGCTGACGCGTGAACAGAACATCCTCAAGGGCAGCGCCCTGAACTATAATATGGTCACCAAACGCAGCGTGCTCAGCGCCGGCAGCACCGGTCGCGTGCGCGGGTTGTTCGTGCCGGGCAAAGGGAACTGATGAGCGACGATAAGAACAGTCCGTTCGGCAGTGAGTGGTTGAAGAACCCCATCAGCACACCCGCCGCCAACGATAGCCAGCCCGCACGCCCCGATCTATCGACGCGCGAACACATCGATGTGTACCAACCCATCGAAGAGAATTACCCCGCGCCAGGCACCATCGAAGCCGAGCCGCATGAATATCTCGAGCCCGCAGCCTTCGTCGAAATGCCGCCCGAGCCCGAGCCTGCGCAAGCGGTCGTGGTCGCGCTGCCGCCGCGTGCCGAGGCCGAACCGCGCAAGCCCATCCTTGTCGAAAAAACATCCGGCCTCGCCGTGCATAACCTCGGCAAGACCTATGGCAAACGCCCCGTCGTGCGCAACGTATCGCTGAACGTGCAGCGCGGCGAAGCGGTGGGCCTGCTCGGCCCCAACGGCGCTGGTAAGACTACCTGCTTCTATATGATCACCGGCCTGGTGACGCCCGATTATGGCCGCATCACCATGGATGGCTCCGACATCACGCAGCTGCCCATGTACAAACGCGCGCGCCTCGGCATCGGCTACTTGCCGCAAGAGGCCAGCATCTTCCGTGGCCTCACGGTCGAACAGAACATCATGGCCGTGCTCGAAGTTTCCGAGACCAACGCCGAGAAACGCCGCGCGCTGTGCGAAGAGCTTCTCGCTGAATTCAGCATCACCCATTTGCGCAACTCGCCCGCACTCGCGCTGTCGGGCGGCGAGCGTCGCCGCGCCGAGATTGCGCGCGCGCTGGCTGGCCGTCCCAGCTTCGTACTGCTCGATGAACCGCTGGCTGGCATCGATCCCATCGCCATCGCCGACGTGCGCGACCTGGTGAAACACCTGAAGGATCGAGGCATCGGCGTGCTCATCACCGACCACAACGTGCGCGAAACGCTCGATGTGATCGACCGCGCCTACATCATCCACGACGGCATGGTGCTGATGGAAGGCACCCCGGGCGATATCGTGAACAACCACGAAGTCCGCCGCGTCTATCTTGGCGAGAAATTCTCGCTGTAGCGCGCGTGCGCCGCACAGCATAATTCGCTGCCACATCCAGCCTCTGGCGTATTTCTTGCATAGAAAATTTAAGCAAGCTGTGCTAAGGCTGTCTCATGGTTGGAATGCGCCAAGAGATCCGGCAGACCCAACAGCTGGCGATGACGCAACAGCTGCAGCAATCCATTAAGCTCCTGCAACTTTCCGCCGTCGAGCTTCAGGAATTCATCGACACCGAACTCGAAAAGAACCCGCTCTTGAGCAAAGAGGACGGCGAGGAAACCACCGCGCCCGAGGCGCAGACCGAAGAAGAACAGGTCGCCGCCGACGCGGCTGAAGAATCCGACACGGCAGGTGTCGAACGCGGCGAAATTAACATCGACGACAGCGATTACAGCGCGGGCGAAGCGCTCGAAGGCGAAGATTACGCCAACGAATACGAAGGCGAGCATATCAGTGCGGGTGCGCAAGGCCCCAGCGGCGCGTTCGATGCGGAAGACGGCGAAGGATTCGGCGTTGAAGGCGCTGCCGCCAAAGACAAAACACTGCGCGAGCACCTGACCGAGCAAATGCACATGGACCTGAGCGATCCGGTCGAACTGCTCATTGCTGAAAAACTTACTGATATGTTGGATGACGCGGGCTACCTGCGTGAAGACACCGCACCCCTCGCGGCAGAACTCGGTGTAGAAAAATCCGAGATCGACGCCGTCATCGTGAAGCTGCAGAAGCTCGAGCCTGTCGGCGTATTTGCCCGTGACCTCAAAGAATGCCTGGCCCTGCAGCTGGCCGATAAAAATCGCCTCGATCCCCTGATGCAGAGCTTCCTTGAGAACATGGACATGCTAGCGCAAGGCGAGCTTGTCGCCATGCGCAAGAAATGCGGCATGGATGAAGAGGATTTCACGCAGTGCCTGGCCGATGTTCGCCAGTGCAACCCCAAACCTGCCAGCGGATTTGCCGCGGAAGACAGCTTCGCCATCATCCCCGATGTGCTGGTGCGCAAGGGCAAACAGGGCGGGTGGATGGTGGAGCTGAACCCCGACGCGTTGCCGCGCATTCTGGTGAATCGCCGCTACGCCGCCGAGTTGCAAGGCACCAAACCGGATAAAGAAACCAAGAAATTCGTGAACGAACAGCTGGCCAACGCCAGCTGGCTCATGAAAGCGCTGGACCAGCGCGCACAGACCATTCTCAAGACTGCGCAGGAAATCGTGAAACAGCAGGAGAAATTCCTGCTGCACGGTATCCGCTTCCTCAAGCCGCTGGTGCTGAAAGACATTGCGCTCGCCATCGGCATGCATGAATCGACCATCAGCCGCGTGACGACCGCAAAATTCATGGCGACGCCGCGTGGTACGCTCGAGCTCAAATACTTCTTCACCAGCTCCATCAACGCCAACACCGGGGGCAACGATGTGTCGAGCAAGACCGTACAATATTACATCAAGGAGATCGTGACGGAGGAGGACTCCAAGAAGATCCTGTCCGACGATGCCATCGTCACCTTGCTGAAGGACCGCAATATCGACGTTGCCCGCCGCACGGTGACCAAATATCGCGAAGAAATGAACATTCCCTCCAGCGTCGTCCGCCGCCGCCAAAAGGGGGGCAAATAGCTACTGCGTTGATTCTTATCAGAAATCGCCGCAAACCAACTTTAAGGAAGCCTTTAGACTTTCCGCGTATAACAATAAGAAAAATAAGAGAATCCTCGCATGAGTGATATGAGCCAGTTCGTCAAACTCGCCCCCGTGAGCAGTCCGCCCACGGCTGACGCCACCGCACAGCGTTTATCGCATATCGAGCCCGCCGCAGCCATCGTGGCACCGCCGCTGGATACCGGCGTGATCGCGATGCCCGACCTGGGCGTCATCAATGAGCTCATGAAAGACGAGCGCATCCATGATGTGTTGGTCAATGGCATCCGCCCCATCCATGTCGATATGAATGGCGTGCTGCACCAGACCGAGCACCACTTTGCGACCCATGCCCAAGTGTGGCAGGTGGCCGAGAATATCATGGCCGCCATCGGCCATAAATGGTCGCCCGATCGCCCGATGATCGACACCCGTTTGCCCGATGGTTCACGTGTGAATATCGTGGCACCGCCCATGGCGGTCGATGGGGTGAGCATCAGCATCCGCAAATTTCCCAAGATCGACATCACGCTCGATTCGATGGCGGCCAATGGCCAGCTTAGCCCTGAAACGGCGGAATTCCTGAAGCTCTGCGCCAATCGTCGCCTGAATATCATTGTTGCCGGTGGCACCAGCTCGGGCAAGACCACCTTGCTTAATGCGCTTTCTGCCGCCATCTCGCCGCGCGAACGCATCGTGACCATCGAGGATTCGGCCGAACTGCGCCTACAGCAGCCGCACGTGGTGCGCCTTGAAGCGAAAGCCCCGACATCGCTGGATGCACCACACACCGCCGTCACCATTCGTGACTTGGTGAAGAACGCGCTACGCATGCGCCCGGACCGCATTATCGTGGGTGAATCGCGCGGCGCGGAAACATTCGATGTGCTGCAAGCCATGAACACCGGCCATGATGGGTCGATGACCAGCATCCACGCCAACAATCCGCGCGAGGCGGTGGGGCGCTTGGAAACCATGATCGCGCTCGCCATGCCTCAGCTGACCACACGCATCGTACGCCAGAACATCGCTACCACCGTGCATTTGATGGTCCAGATGAGCCGCGGCAAGGACGGCGCTCGTCGCATCACGCACATCACCGAGGTCGCGGGCATGGAAGGCGACGTGATCGTGATGCAGGACCTCATATTATTCCAAGAGAGTGGTGCCAAATCGGAATACAAATGGGTCGCCGGTGCACCACGTAACACACAAGTCGCCGAAGCGGCACGCAGTGTGGGCCTGATTCGCAGCCTTCGCTAGCCAACATTCCACAAAAACGGTAAAACCACGCCATGACCGACGCAGACCGCATCGCCCGCTTAGAGGCCCAGATCGAAATGCTCACGCGCCTCGTTAACCGCGAGCATGGCGACGGTGCTATCGACCCTGCTGCCCAACAGCAGCGCCTGGTCGATGCGTTGCAAAAACTTGAACCGCTGCGCCCGCTGTTGGCCGACCCGACTATCAACGACATTCTCATTAACCGCCCCGACGCTGTCTATGTCGAGCGCGCCGGTAAGCTTGAGAAGGTCGCATTGGAATTTCCTGACGATTCCGTCGTGTTCGATCTTGCCCGCGCCATTGCCGCGCAAGTGGGTCGCGATGTCGATCCGCGTCGCCCGCTCGTCGATGCGCGCTTGCCGGATGGTTCGCGCGTCAACATCATCGCGCCGCCACTGGCGGTGGATGGCACCTCCATCTCCATCCGCAAATTCCCCCAGCACGACATCACGCTCGATTCGATGACGCAGACCGGCAACGTCAGCGCGGGCCTGGCTGAATTCCTCAAGATCTGTGGCCGTTGCCGCCTCAATATCATTGTCTCAGGCGGTACGGGTTCGGGTAAGACCACGCTACTCAACTCCATTTCACGCCACATCGATAACGATGAGCGTATCGTCACCATCGAGGATGCGGCAGAGCTTCGCCTGCAGCAACCGCACGTGGTGCGCCTTGAGACCAAACTTATTTCCAGCGGCGGCCACGCCGACGAAGCCGTGACCATGCGCGACCTCATGAAGAATGCCCTGCGCATGCGCCCCGATCGCATTATCGTGGGCGAGGTGCGCGGTTCCGAAGCGTTCGATATGATGCAGGCAATGAACACCGGCCACGATGGCTCGCTCACCAGCATTCACGCCAACCACCCGCGCGACGCACTGGCGCGGATCGAGAATATGATCAACATGGCGAACTTGAATCTTGGCCCCGCCGCGGTGCGCCAGCAGATCGCCAGCGCCGTGCATCTCATTGTGCAAGTAAGCCGCATGCGCGACGGCCACCGCCGCATCATCAATGTTTCCGAAGTGGTCGGCATGGAGTCGGACATCATAACCATGCAGGAACTCTTCACCTACAAATCGACCGGTGAGGGGCCAGACGGCA
>JBEIOT010000202.1:0-3234 GCA_040377415.1 Azospirillum sp.
GGCCAGCAGGAAACTGCCATTGAGGCAAGTAAAGCGTTTGTCATCCATGGATTTGCTGTATACCAGCCGCAAACCCTTTGCAAAGGACAGTCCGTGCCCCATTACGGCAGCAGTTTCATCATCGAACGGCTGGAGCTTGATGCATCGCTCGGCCTCTACGAGAAAGAGCGCGCCCATAAGCAGCCAGTGGCCATTTCGGTGCGGCTTTATTTCCCCAGCCTGCCCGCCTGCACCAGCGATGATTCGGGCACTTTCATTGATTATGCGTCCTTAAGCAATCGGCTGACGGGGTTGGTGGAAAGCCAGCATTTTCAATTGGTCGAGTACCTGGCGCATGCGCTGTTCTGCTCGGCCCGTGAATATCTTAACGCCCACGGGGCCAACGAAGTGGCGCTGTGGCTGAAATTGACCAAATGCAAACCCGAGCTGCGCTACCTGACGGACGGTGCGTCTTTCGTACTGAGCGACCTGCCACCGGATGCTACGGTGCTGCCGTCATGATCATCCTGGCGCTGGGTAGCAACATGGGGGATCGCGAAGCGACCATGCTGGCCGCGCTTATTGAGTTGGAGGCGGCGGGGGTAAAGACGGTCGCGAAATCCACTTTTCTTGAAACACCAGCGCTGCTTCCTAAGGGCGCGCCACCCGCATGGGATATGCCATATTTGAATATGGTGGCCGTGGTGCAGACGAGCCATGCGCCGCAGGCACTGCTAGAGATCACACAAGGTGTCGAGCTACAGCTGGGCCGCACCAAGCGCGGCCATTGGGGCCCGCGCGAGATCGACATCGACCTGCTAGCCTATCACAAGGAAGTGCTGGAGAGCGACACGCTGAACTTGCCGCACCCGCATATGCCGTATCGCCGTTTCGTGCTGGCGCCGTTGGTCGAGATCGCGCCGGACTGGAAGCATCCAGTGCTCAATAAAAGCTCGACCGAGATGCTGAAGGAGCTGGTGCGATGAACCGCCCGCAGATCATGGGTATCATTAACCGCACGCCGGATTCATTCTCGGGCGATGGCAGTGTGTCGGTGCCAGAAACGCTGTCGCGGATCGATGCGATGCTGGAGCAGGGCGCGGATATCATTGACCTCGGTGCTGAATCGACGCGGCCGGGTGCGCCCGCCATTGGCGAGGTCGAGGAATGGGCACGGCTGGAGCCGGTGCTGAAGGCGCTGGCCAAGCATCCGTCGCGTAATGAATTTTACCTGAGCCTTGATAGCCATCGTGCGGCGACGGTGGAGAAGGCGTTGGGCTATGGTATCGAGCTGGTGAACGATGTGTCGGGCCTGCGCAGTGATGCGATGCTGCAAGTGTTAAGCGGTTGCGACACGGATGTGGTGGTGATGCATGCGCTGACCGTGCCCGCCGACCCCGAAATTACATGGGACGCCGGTGTTGATGCGGTGGCGGAGATTTTACGCTGGAAGCAGGCCATGCTGCAACGTGCAGCCAGCGTGAACATCGATTCCACCCGGCTTATTTTTGATCCGGGTATCGGCTTTGGTAAAACGGCGGCACAGTCGCTGAACCTTCTCGCCCATGCGGGGGAGCTGGTGGATAGCGGCGGGCGCTGGCTCATCGGCCATTCGCGCAAATCCTTCATGAAGGCGCTGGCGGCTGAGCCTGATGATCGCGATGGGCCGACGCTGGCCATGAGTGCGCTGTTGGCGCAGACCGGCGTGCATATTTTACGGGTGCATGAGGTGGCGCGCCACAAGGCGTTGCTAGATTCACTATGCATGTAGACCCGCGCCTTGCGGCCATTCTAGAAAGTTTGAATAACCCATCGTTACCCGGCATTGATCTATCGCTGGCGCGGGTGGAGCAATTGCTGGCGGCTTTGGGCAATCCGCAGAAGCATCTGCCACCGACGATCCATGTGGCGGGCACGAACGGTAAAGGCAGCACCATCGCCTTCATGCGGGCGATGCTGGAGGCGGCAGGCAAGAGGGTGCATATTTATACCTCGCCGCATCTGGTGCATTTCAACGAGCGCATTGTGTTGGCGGGTGAAATCATCGCCGATGACGCATTGTTGGAGCTGTTAAAAGAAGTCCAGAAGGCCGCGAAGGATATTGCCGTAACGTTCTTTGAAGCGACGACGGCCGCAGCGTTCCTGGCCTACAGCCGCACACCGGCGGATTACCTTTTGCTGGAAGTGGGCATGGGTGGCAGGCTGGATGCGACGAATTTGGTGACGCCTATTGCCAGCGTGATCACGCCGGTGGCCATCGACCATCAGGAGTTTTTGGGGCCGGACCTCGCCACCATCGCGGCTGAGAAGGCGGGTATCATTAAGCCGCGTGTGCCGGTGATGACAGGGTTGCAAGTGCCGGTGGTGTTAAAAGTGATTGAAGAAACAGCCGTGCGGTTGGGTGCGAAGCTGGTGGTAGCGGATGCGCCAAGCTGCATTGTACCGAAGTTGGCCGGAGAACATCAACGAGCGAACGCGGCGCTGGCCATTGTCACCCTGCAAGCGGTTGCGCCCGTGCCAGATGCGGCCATTGCGATGGGGTTGAACACGGTGCGTTGGCCTGCACGGTTGCAGAAACTTGCACGTGGCCCGATGACGGATATCGCCCCGGCGTGGTTGGATGGTGGGCATAATGCCCATGCGGCTAACGCCATTGCGGCGTGGGCGAAGACCCAGCCGAAGCCTTTATGGATGGTCTGTGGACTGATGGCGCGCAAGGATGCCGTGGCGTTTTTTGCTCCGTTGAAAGGTGGGGTCGATCATGTGATTACCATTCCCATCGCGGGGGCGGATGACGCGCAAGACGCGGTGACGCTGGTTGAGGCGGCGCGTTCTGTTGGCCTTTCTGCTGAGCCTGCCGTTGATTTTTCTGCCGCGCTGGCGGCGCTCAAGCGTGGCAAACCCGCCACCGTGCTGGCGGCTGGTTCGCTCTATCTGGCTGGGGAACTGCTGAAAACCCATGAATAGCCGCATAGGCTGTGCTAAGCTTGGGTCATGGTGAAAACGAATGGTCAGGGAATGGAAGCATTGGCAGTACGCCGCGCCACCATGGCCGATGCGGGCAAAGTGCGTTACCGCGTTTACACCAGTGCCACCGAATATATCGCCGTGATCGCTGAAAGCGCGCTGATGGCCATGCGGGTTTCCGGCGTGGCCGAGCCGCAGCGCATCGTGCGCGATTTGCCGACGGAAGGTGTGTCCATCGCGGCGGAGCGCATGGACGCGGGCGATAGCGGTGTGCGGGTCAACCTGGCC
>JBEIOT010000250.1:0-1911 GCA_040377415.1 Azospirillum sp.
CGTGCTGGTGCCTTGCGGCGCGCCACGTGGTGTTGCGATCTCGGCGGCAGCTTTGGCTTGTTCTTCCATCAGCTTGCGCACGCGGTCCTCGCGCTCGATCTCTTCGCGCTTGCTCTGTTCTTTTTCGTTCTTGATGAACACGTCCTCGGTGCTGAGGATTTGAATGGTCACGTCGCGCATGGTGGCGCGTGTGCGCTCGATGAGGCTGTCGAGCAAATAGTAAGCTGCAAGCGACGGAATGGCGACGGCCAGGCCACCAACGGTGGCGACCAGTGCTTCCCAGATACCGCCCGCGAGCATGGACGGATCGACGCGGCTACCCGCTTCGGACAGTTTGCTGAATGATTCGATCATGCCGATGACGGTGCCCATGAGGCCGATGAGCGGTGCGACGGTGGCGGCCATCTCGAGCCCGCGCATGTGCGATTCGAGGTAGCGAATTTCGGAAGCGCCGACGCGGCTGATTTCGGATTCACGCGATTTCATGGTCATGTCGCGATTCAGGATGCACTCGATAGCGACGCGCATGATACGGGCAACGGGTCCCTTCTCGCGCGAGAGCAGGTGCGAGGAATCGGTGAGCTCGCCGCGCTTCACGTGCATCATCACGCGGTCGATGAAACCGGTATTGAACATGCCGGAGCCATAGAATTGCTGCGCCTTGAACAGGATGATACCCATCGCGTAGATGGACAGCAGCATGATCAAATACATGACCCAGCCGCCCTTGACGAAAATTACATCGAACATTGGATTGTTGCCGTTTTGTTTTTGTTGGTTAGTGAGGCGGGAAAACTAACCAATCGGCAGGTCCGAGTCGAGTAGTTATTAAGTGCGCGCTACCGCGCGTGAAGGGGTGCAAACCACCCCTTTACGGCCTTCGGCCTATCCCCCCTCGCGCGGCGGCTCGCGGCGGCCATCGCCGCTACGCAGGAAGGCTTTTATTATCTTATAATTTGCGGGCTTCTTCGGGCAGCATGATGGGGATGCCATCACGGATGGGGTAGGCCAGCCCTGCCCGCTCGCTCACCAGCTCGGCGGCGGCCTCGTCGTAGCGCAAGGCGCCCTTGCTGACGGGGCAGACGAGGATCTCTAAAAGGCTTGGGTCGAGTTTTCCGGTGTGCATGGGGGTGTTCTAGCCCCTCGCGGGCTCGCTGTAAACCCTGCCCGACAGACTGTTGACGCCGGGGCGCTTGTCTCGCGGCGCGCATCGGCCTAGCTTGCCGGTATCAGGAGGAACTTATGCATATTCTTTTCACGGCGGGGTCATTCCGCACCGAATCACTCAATAAGAAGAACGCCAAGGAGGCGCTGCGCTTGGCGCAAGAGCTGGGCCATACCGGCGAGTTCGTGGACCTGCGCGATTACGCGATCCCGGTTTACGACGGCGATGACGAAGAAAAAAGCGGCGCGCCGGAAGGCGTGAAGAAACTGGGTGAGAAGATCGCTGCGGCGGATGCGCTGGTGGTTTCAACGCCCGAGTATAATTACAGCATGCCGGGTGGGTTGAAGAACGTGGTCGACTGGCTTTCACGTTTGAAACCTGCACCGCTGGCGGGCAAACCGCTGTTGCTGCTGGGCGCTTCGCCCGGCCCGCTTAGCGCGGTGCGCGGCATGACCCATAGCAAAGTTGCGTTCGATTCGGTGGGCATGCATGTGTTCCCGACCCTGCTGGGCCTCGGTACAGCAGGCGATGCATTCGATGAGCAAGGCCGCCTGAAGGACGAGAAGAAAACCAAAGCGCTGAAAGAGTTGTTGGAGAAATTTGCCAAGCATGTAGGAAAATAGGCAGAAACCTGCCGTTTTTTTGACCCTTTCAAGAGCCCATGCAATTTGTATTCGCTTGCGTGTGTTGTGCGCCCGGGTGGAACGGTAACCGGGCGTAGCGCAGTGGGAGAGTGTCACCTTGCC
>JBEIOT010000050.1:0-10211 GCA_040377415.1 Azospirillum sp.
CGCCTTCTTTGATGTCGGCCGGCAGGTAGAACGGGCCTTTCATGAAGTCGAGCGTATCGCAGGTCGGGCCGTAGAAGCTAAAGCCCTGTTGTTCCTCGAGACCCTTGCGGCCAAGCAGGCGCGCCGGGAAGATGAACTTGGGGATGCCCGCATCGAACAGGGCGCCGTAGGTGCCGTCGTTCAGGTACAGGAAGTTGCCTTTGCGGGCTTCCACGCGAACCAGCACCGAGCCCGATTCCGCAACAAGTGCACGGCCAGGTTCGCACAGCAATTCGCAGCGGTGCGTTTTTACGATGTCGCGGGTCGCGTCGTGGATGGCAGCAAAGTAGTCCTTCATCGGCGGCGGGGTCATGCCCGGGTACACCGACGGGAAACCACCGCCCACGTCGAACGAATCGATCTTCACCGCAGCTTGCTTGATGACCTGCTTGGCCATCTTGATCGCGAGGCGGTAAGCGTCGGGGTGCATGCACTGCGAGCCCACATGGAAGCAAACGCCTGCGTGGCTAGCCACGGCGCGCACTTGTTGCAGCAGTTTCGCAGCCACGTCGAGGCCTGCGCCGAATTTATCGGTCAGCGCCAGCTCGGCGTAGGTGTTGGGAATAGCCAGGCGAACATGCAGGCCAAGATCGTCGGCCTGATTCGTTTCGGCCAGGATCTTCATCATTTCGTCTTCAGTATCCAGCGAGAAGTGGCGCACACCGTAATCGTAGTACGCCTTGCGGATCGCCTGACGCGATTTGATCGTGTGCATGAAATAGATCTCAGCTTGCGGGAACAGACCGCGCACCATGGCTACTTCGTGCAGGCTTGCTGCATCGAAACGACGGATGCCGTGCGCCCACAGATCGCGCAACACATGCTCGTCCGGGTTCGTTTTTACGGCGAACAATACGTTGCCGCGGAAACTGGACAAGAAAGTGTCGACCGCGCGTTTGAGTGCGTGGGGACGGTAGAGAACAACGGGCTGCTCGGGCTGGAGATGCTTTACAGCGGAATCGGGCGAGATGTAGCTTCGCATTGCATAAATCCTCATTAGTACGTTAACCAAAACGCACCAACCGAACCTTGCGACGGATTTATGACAGCAGTGCCAAGGTCACCTTGCTGGATCGGCTTTCAGTCCGTTCATTGGCGGACTTGGCCTACCCCTCTAGGGATCTCTACACGCCATGGGATTCAGCGGCTGGGTCCAATTATAGACGCATGGGGGGTATGTAAAGTAAAAATATCACAACGAATTGTTACAATGGCATGTTTTGCAACTGCGAATGGCGCATATGCTGCATTACAGGGTTTCAAGGGGTGTGAAAGTTTTTTTCCCCAACGAAAAAGGGGAGCCTTTTGAGCTCCCCTTCGTCGATTCTGGAGCAGCTACTTCTGCTGCGCCGGCGTGAGATGGTTCACGCCCATCTGGAACTCGCCAAAGTCCTCGAAGTAGTCGGCCGAGGTTTTCACCTTGGGCACTTTCACCGAGTTGTTGTTGGTGATGAACGCATGGTACGGCAGCTTGCGCACATGGTTGAACAGGATGGCGGCCGCCACGAAGAACGACAGGGCCGAAGCAAGGAAGAAGCCGAAGCCATAATATTCGTAGCCCATATCCATGAACACCAGCGTCAGGATCGTGTTGCTGATGAAGTAGAACACAAAGATCCACATGTTCGATTTGCGGCAATCGAAGTAGCTGAGGATGATGGTGGTGAACAGGATCAGCACTTGGAAGAACGCACCCAGCACACCAAGGCGGAAGATGCCCAGCTGCAGGAAGAAGATGTTCATGCGCTCGAAGATCTGCGGAGCGAGCAGGATGATGAGGAACGCGATGATGCCTTGCAGCAGCATGACGCTACGGCCACCCTCGAGGATGGAATCCATGATCAGCGCGTGGAACTGCTTGATACGGCGCATGCTCGCATGGGCGAGGATGTTGCCGTAGAAGCGGCGATAATGGTTGAAGAAGTTGGTCTCGATGGCGAATACGAACAGCGCCAGCGACGGCAGGATGCTCATCGCAGCCAGGAACATCGCCGAATCGTAATCAGGGAAGAAGCGCATTTTGCTCGGCAGCTGCACCGCTTCCGGGGCGAACCACATGATCCACTTATCGATCCACAGCGCAGCGTTGAAGAACAGGCCGCCAACAGCCAGTTCCCAATACTTGCTCCAGAACGGACGCAGCGAGAATTTGGTGGTGAGGCGATACGGGTATTCCGCAAAGATGCGGCCTGCCAGCATGAACACGATGACGCTCAAACCAATGTTGTAGCCCGCTACCATGCCCGCAGCTTTGTGGTCGCCCAGATATTCCGCCGATAGCACGGCGATGGTCATACCGATGATGAAGGTCCAGGTTACGGCCGAGAAGTCTTTCAGTGCGGTGAGGTACACCGACAGCAGCCACACGCCTGCGATCAGGAACATGTTCGCGAAACCAGCAAGGCGCAGGCCCAGCGGGATCTCGAAGTAAATGCCATAGAAGAAGATGGCCACCAGCATGTTGAAGGCGAAGACCAAGATCATGCTTTCTAACAGCACGGTCGGGATACTCGTCACGTTCTTCACGTGGATCTGATCCGCCAGGTAGCGTGTCATGATGAAGTAGACCGGGGCTGAGAGCACCAGCGAGAACGAGAAGTTGTAAACGATGACGCCACGGAAGTTCAGCAGCTCTTCCGAAGTGCTGCCGCCATACATGTAGGTGGTGAAGGCCAGCGCGACCACGGTGAAGAGCCACGGGCCCGCGATGGCGAAGGCCGAGTGCAGGTACGCACCGGCGATGCCCAGCAGGTCGTCGCGACGCGCCAGTTTATTCAGTTCAAATCCAATACCAGCCATGGTCGTTCTTCCTTATTAAGCGCGGCGCAGGTATTGCGCGTAGAGGTTACGGTAAGCCTGCTGTTGAATGGCTTCGTTGTAGTACTGCTCCATACGGGCCGCGATGGCGCGCGAAGCATTCTCGTACAACTCATTGTCCGAAAGCAGGGTGTAAATTGCGTCAGCCGTGCTCGCCGGCGAAGCCAGCGGGGTGACAATGCCACCAAGCCCAAGGGCAGGGGCTTCTTCCGGCGTACCTTCGATGAGTTCGCGGCACGCGCCCACATCCGTCGCCACGATCGGGATACCGGCAGCACCGGCTTCCAGCACCACGAGCGGCTGTGCTTCCGAGATGCTGGTGAGTACCAACACGTCCAGCAGCGGCAGGTAATCGTCGACATTCGCCTGACCGGTGAACACGATGTTGTGATCCAGGCCCAGCATTTGCACCAGTGTCTGGCACTCAGCGAAATATTCGCGGTCCTCGTCGGTCGGGCCGACGATGTAGGCTTTCAGCTCCGGCGTGGTCTGGCGAAGCAGGCCGCACGCACGAATGAAGGTCTTGATGTCTTTAATGGGAACCACGCGGCCAACAAGGCCGATGGTCGGCGTGCTTTGGCGACGATGCGCAAGGCTCGCAAACCGTTTGATGTTCACGCCGTTGGGAATGACCATCATCTTCGCGGGGTTGGCACCATCTTCAAGCTGCGGCTTCTGGTTGCCGGTGAACAGCGTGATGATGTGATCGCAACCTTCGTAGCACAGGCGCGAGAAGTTATTGATCGAGTCGATCCACATATCGCGCAGGTCGCGCTTGGGCTTATCGATGGTCAATGCTTTCGATGCAGTCGCTTGCAGCCAGTCCGCCGAGGTCACCTCGATGCGGCGCTCGTTGGTGTAGATGCCGTGCTCGGTCACCATCACGGGTTTGCCGGTTTCTACTTTGGCGCGCGCGCCCATCAGGCCGGCGTAACCGGTGCTGAGTGCGTGATAAACATCGGCCTGCGGCAGCGGTGCCAGCAGGATGCTGTAGAGACCGCCAGCGATAGCGCGGTAGCTCCAGAAGTAATCGAGGAACGATTGATCGGGGAAACCTGCTTCGTACAGTTCGTTCAGCTGCGCCCATGCTTCTTCGCGGTCGAGCAGCACTTCGGTGCCCAGCGGCGCCGAAACACCACCGATCACATCCATGATTTGTTTCAGTTCGCGCAGTTCCATCGCGCGCTCGGAAGTGAGTGTGGAAAGCGGCTCGCGCAGCGAGTGATGGATGCGGCCAGCCAGCAGCTTGTTGATGTCGGCTCCCGGCGGCAGGTCGTTCAGGCGAATGGTGGTCAGGCCGATCACGTTGCTCGGCAGATCGTATTTCAGCTCAAGCTCGGCATCGCGCGGCACGATGGCGCACAGATGGAACGACAGGTGCGACTGCTCTTTGATGAGACCGTGCGCCCAGCCCGAAACACCACCCGTCACGTAGGGGTAGGTGCCTTCGAGAATGAGGCAGATATCCGCTTTTTGTCCAACACCACGCATTGTCTTTATCCTTTTGTTCTTATGCTACTTGCAGCCACAGTGACACGGCTTCACGTACATCCTTCGGCAGTTCTTCCTGGCCCATGATGCCGCGACCATATTCCAGTACCGCACGGCGCAGTTCACGGAACTGGCCAAGGCGGAACAGGCACTCGAAGTACCACAGCACCATGTTGTTCACTTTCCAGCCGCGATCCATCGCATGGCGGAACCAGTCAGCGGCTTCTTCCCATTGCTTGTTGCGGTAGAGCAGGCGGCCGATGGCGATCCATGCTTCCGCCGAGTTGGGGTCCTGCTGCAGGTACGATTTGTAGCTGCTGATCGCACGCTCACGGTTCAGCTTCTCAAGTTCGGGGTCAAGCACGCCAGTGAAGGCGTAATCATCGTAGAACTTCGACAATGCCATGGTGAGGTTCGGGTTGTTCGGCTCTTTCGCGCGCGCTTCTTCGATGCGCTCAAGCTTCTGCATGAACTCACGCTCGATCTTTGCAATGGCGGTCGCCGCCTGCACGCGAATGGTGTTGCTGCTGTCGGCCAGTGCAATGCGGAACGCTGCCGAGAAACGCGGGCTGAAACGCGAGGTCATTTTCGCAAGTGCACGACGCTTCTGGTTCTCGCTGCCCAAACGCATCACGTCCACGAACGGCATCACGCCGTAGTGGCGGGGGTTCTCATCCAAACCTTCCACGATGCTATCATAGATATGCTGCGAGTCGGTGATGTGGTCGGTGGGGAAGATGCTCTCGTACCATTCCTTGAAGTGCTGCGCACGACCACGGAACACTACGGTGCCAATGAAACCGAACAATGCACCCAGCGAGCCGAACAGGCCCGTGGTAAACGACACGATCGATAGGATGGCCAGATGCTGCACATCCATGCCCGCTCTGTATTGCGCGTAGGTAATGAGCGCGGTCACGCTCGAGATCACCAGATGGATGAGGATCGGGATCACCGGCCAGATGCCAGCGCCGAGGAACAGGTACAGGTTGAAGGCGTGCAGCAGGCTCACCACGATGGCGAGGATGATGAACAGACCATTCGTCGCCGTAGCGCTGCTGGTCATGCTTTCATCGTGCACGTCTTCAGGCGCTAGCACGTCTTCCACGTACTGGTTGTAATCGATCGAGCCCTTGAAGTTACGCTGATCGACGACTTCCTGCGCCTGATAGGCGAAGTTGTTCTCTTTATTAGCGGACTTCATGGAGCGCACTCACGATGTAGCTGAAGTTTGCATCGCGCTTGCCACGGAGATGCTTCTCCATGTCCTTTGCGATCTTGTCGCGAACGATCGACGCACCGGCTTGCGGGGTAGCAGGCAGCAGGATCGAATACTCTTCGCCTTCGGTCTGGTAGTCGAACGCCAAGTCGACGTTACGCAGCACCGACTTCACCGACTCGCCGATCTGGCGAGCGATGGTGATACGGTCGGCGTCGCTCAACGACTTGGGATCGCTGATCTTGATCACCAGCATGCTCAGGTCAAAGCCAACGCGCTTGGCCAGTTTCGCCAGGTAGTCGCTCTGGCGCTTGAAGTAGTTGTACGTCATCAGGCCACGCTCGGGGCTGCTGATGGCTTCCGACTTCACGCTCTGGTAGTTGCGGGCGTTGATCAGCGCGGTGCCGATCCACTCGCTCAGCGCGCGGAAGGTTTCCACGGTGTTGAGGCTGAGCGAGATGAAATCCATCTGCTCGATCTTCAGCATGCCCACGACGCGTTTGGTGTCCGGGTCAACGATCGGACCGGCGAGGATGCCCTGGCCGTCGAGTGCTTGCTCGTGCTGTTCGTTGGCGATCACCAGCGTCTCTTGCTGGCCGACCACTGCCTGATAGAGCGGCGAGTAAGTGTCGATTTCCTGGTTGTAGCCATCGCTCGGGTGCCAGCCATGCAGGATGGTGGCCGAGAGTTTATTGTCGTGGAAGATGTAGAGCGAGAATTTCTGCGGCCCAAGCACCGACTTCACGAGCTTCTCAACGCCCTGCATCACCGATTTGGGATCGAGTGTCTCGACGGCTTTCGCTGCGCGGTATGCTTCGATGCTCGACGCCAGTTGGCCCGACACCTGCACTTCGAGGTTCTCTTTGCGGTTCTTCACGAATTTGTACGAATCCGAGATCAGCTCTTCGCGCGCCTGGCTGTCTTCCAGCTCCTTGGCCATGCGGTTGCGCTCGCGGATGTGGCGCTGGCGAAGCTCGCCAAGGCCCCAGCCGACCACGAACCAAAGGATCGGGTTGATGGCGATGCTGTAGAGATGGTCGTAATGGTCAACGCCTTCCGGTGCAGCGGGAATGTTGCCCACCAGCAGGAACAGCGAAGCCATGGCGGCGGCGAAGATGCCCTCGGCCGTGCCATATTGGCCAGCGATCAGGATCACGGGGATCCAGAACGGGTGGGGGTTCACGTCCCAGAAGCGGGTGCCGTCGAAGAAGATCACATCGACGATGACCAGCACGACTAACATCAGGATCGTCTCTAGGATCGCTGACATGCGCAGGCCAAAAATGTTTGCTTGTCTATTCATGGTACACCTTCTTTTTTTACAATCGTCTCTGAGAATTAGAATTTATAGAGGAGATGCGCGCCAATATTGACAGCATCGTCTTCAGTCGTAGAACCGTTCGCGCTGCTGGCCAGGCCATAGCGCCCGCGAACACCGATCTCGGTCTTGTCCGTAATGTCCTGGTTCAGGCGGCCTTCAACGACCGGGCCGTTCTCACCGTAGCGGTCGACCAGCCAGCCACCCAGCAGCAGCACGTGCGTGGTCGGCGTCCAGTCGTCCTTATACAGGCCGGCGATCTGGTGCATCTCGCGCGTCTCGAGCGGGAAGATGCGGTAATCGCCCGGGCCCACGCCGTTGATGAGGCGACGCTTGCGCGACTCCAGCAGGTACTCGCCGTCGAAGCCGTAGCCCACGCCAAGGTAAGGCTGGTCCGCGGTCATCGGTTGGATCTGCTGTTGCAGGTTGAAGCGCAGCAGGGCGGTCTTGGAGGCGCTGTCTTCTACTTCAACGTTGTAGTTGTTGAGTGAGGTCTCCACACCGTAGCTGAGCGTCGGGTTGATATTGCCAAAGTGTTTCAGGCCCACGCGGTCACGCGTGGCGATGCCATAGACCGCCTCGGGGAAATCCCAATACGGTTTGTGGTATTCACCGAACAGTTCGGTGCGGCCAAGGCTGTTGCCAAAGGCGTAGTAGAGGCCAGCACCGGGTGTGTCTTCGTTGGCGAACAACGAAGCCTGCACGCGGTCACCATTCTCAAGGTAATGACCCACGAAGATCTCGCCCGCCTGGAAGCTATCGCTATCACGCGTCGCCAGGCCCGTGTTGGGGTTCTGGAAACCTTTCGGGTTCACGTTGTCGTTCTGCAGGTTGAAGCCCATCTCGGTGCGATCACCCACTTGCGCCACGCCCGACAGGGTCGTGATGTGCTCGTGGTTGGCGCCGTAGTTACGGTACTCGTGGTCAAGTTTGATGAACTGCGCGATGGCACGCGGGCCACTACTGCTACCGCCCGATTTCAGATCGCGGATCATGCGCGCATAATCCTCGTTCTCAGGGCTAAGTGATTGCGCCATCTGGTACTGCTCGATGGCTTCCGAAGTATCACCTTCAGCAGCGGCGAGGCTGGCGTTGTAACCAATGAGCTGCGCGTCCTGCGGGTAGTATTGCTTCAGTGCTGCGATGCGTTGCTTGGCGCGGTCGGTCTGGCCGGTCTCTTGCTCGATGCGGGCATAGAGCAGTTGCAGGCGCAGGTCTTGTTGGCGCTGCATTTCGGCAGCAGGGTTCACGGTAACAGCCTCAGCAGGCACCACAGCGAATTGCTCGTTCGCGGTGGGCACGTAGCGCACCACGTAGCCGGGCTTGGCTGAAATGGTCATGCTGTCGTAACCGAGTTCCGCATGTTCGACCCAGCCAAGCTTCTTCACTTTGGCGAGATCGATCGGTGCGTTGTCTTCGATCGGTTGTGCAAAGGCGATCTTCATCTCGCGGCCATTGCTGTGGCGTTCGATAGAGCTAACTTGGCTCGAGTTGCCTTGCACCGCGCTGGTGCGGCCATAGTACGGCGAGTTCTTGTCGTACTGGTTGGCGATGCGCGTCGCGTCGTCGAAGTACTTATACTCGATGAGTGCACTCATGTAGTCGGCGAGGATACCTTTATCATCGGGATACTGCGCAAGCAGGCGCTCAAAGCCATCTTTTGCTTGGCTGTGCTGACCGATATGGAATTGCGCCGTATACACGCGGCTCAATGCATCCGGAGCACCGGCACCTTGGCTTGCGTTGATAACAGCAGCATATTCTTGTTGTGCCGCGGGCAGGTTGCCCTGACGCTTCAGCAGCTCGGCTTTATAGAAGTGCGCCTGTGCCGAATTGTCACCGGGGTTAGCGAGCGATGCGTTCACGTATTGCTCGGCTGCCGAGTACTTACCTTTCGCCATGCTGTCGGCGCTCATCGCGCTGAGTGCTTTGGCGTTGGAAGGTTCCAGCTGCAGGATGCGAGCGTAGGCATTGTTCGCCGCGCTGGTGAAGTTGTACGCCTGCGCGGTGTCCGCGTAGTCGCTCAGTGCGGGCACGTCGGTGGTCTGGGCCACCCAGTTGCGCATCGCGGTGTCATAGTTCTGCACGTTGCCGGTCTGGGCAATGGTGCGGAAATATTTCTGGCGCAGCGGTTGGCTGTACAGTGCGTCCGGCGTGGTGCTTACATATTGCAGCACCGCGTTGTCGTCGCCATAGGTGTTGATGAGCTCAGCCCAGCGTTGCTTGTCGTACGGGTTAGCATTCGCTGCGCGGGTCTGCAGCCAGCCGATCTGTTGCTCGTTCAGCTTGCCGCCCCACATGAAGAGCAGGTCTTTCACTTCCTGAGAATCAGGACCTTTGTTGGCCGCCAGTTGCTCGAAGATCTTGGTCGCTTCTGCCTTGCGGCCGCTGTTGAGCAGGTTGAACGCCGCCTGACGCTTGGTCGCTGCCGACGCTTTCGGGCTGTTGCCGATAGCGATCAGTTCGGCCGGGGTCTGCTTGCGTGCAGCGACACCGGTGCCACCTTTGCGCGAAAGCTGCGCCTGCATCTTGCGCCACTCGCCGCCTTTGGTCTTGGCGTTCTCGGCGATGAACGGCATGGCCGCATCACGGCGACCATTGTTCAGCAGGATGTAAGCATAGTTGACTTGTTGCTTGTCGTCGCCACGGCCCGCTTGCAGCGAAGCTTGCGCGTAGTCGGCGAGTTCTTTGCGAGCAGCCGCATCCTTGCGCGCCACTTTGCTTAAGGTCGCCAGGTATAGGCCATCGTTGCTGCCATCTTGCGCCAGTTGTTCGCGCAGTAGCGGCATCGCTTTGTCGTATTCACCGGCATTCACCAGTGCGGCGATCATGATCTCGCGGTTCATCGGCGAGGGGTCACGCGCATACAAACGCTGCGCGATGTCGCTGGCGACTTTCGTCTGCTTGCGGTCGGAAGCGGTGTAGAACAGCTCGTGCAGTTTTTGGATGGGCGCCGTGTTGGCGTTCGCCTCAAGCCACGGGGTGGTGATGTCGTCGCGGCCAGCGGCAGCGGCAAGTTTCACATGGCTGAATTTAACGTCGGGATGTGCATCAGGCGCGGTCGCGCGCAGGCCCACCGGCTCGATCACGTCTTTGGGACGGTTGGCGATGATGAACAGCTGCGAGTACTCCACGATCTGCGGCGTGGTCTGCGTTTCAACCGGCGGGAAGCGGGTCACGATGGTGTTGAAGCACTGGTCCTTGCCCGAGCGCACGCATGCCTCGGCCAAACGCAGACGTTGGATCGAGGTCAGCTCGGTGTTGAGCGCCACTTCCACTTTCGCGTCTTGGTCTTTGTTGTTCTTCAGGATGGCGATGACCGCATCC
>JBEIOT010000001.1:0-32481 GCA_040377415.1 Azospirillum sp.
CCCATACGGCAGCAAGCCGAAGACACTGGCCAGCAGCAGGAAGCTAGGTGGATATGAACATTGCTGGATGCGGGTATCTTCGCCGAACTGCGCCGATAATTTCTGATTATAGGTAATGATGTCGTAATTCTCGGTCACTTCATCGCGCCAACTGGCGCGACCCATCATCCAGCTATTCACGAAATCGACGCCGACGACGTAATCGTCGTAATCGCGCAAGAACCCGCGATCTTCACGCACCTGCACGACATAGACCAAAAGGATCAACGCAGCGAAGATACCGCCGATGACAGAAAATATTCTACGGGTCTCTTGCAGGCGCGCGGGATTCGCCACGCGCATCTAGAAGTTCTCGCGGAACCAGCCGACGATGCGCTCGGGCAGCCAGCGGCGACGCGACATATCGGCCATGAAGATATCGTTCTCCCACAGCGGTTGCTGCACATAACGCAGCATGCCGATAACACCCGCGAACGCGGGGCCGGAGACCGATTCAGCAAGGCCGGGCACTGCCATCGGCTTGCCTTTGCGCACTTGTTTGGAAAGCATACGCGCGGCGAGATCACTCACGCCCAGCATTTGCGACGCACCCCCGGTGAGCACGCAACGGCGGCCCGCCGTTTTGTCGACGCCAGCGGCTTCGAGTTTGCCACGGATGAGTTCAAATATCTCTTCCATGCGCGGGCGGATCACGCCGACCAGCATTGCACGCGGCATCGTCGTCGGCTCATCATCATCTTCGCGTTCGCCCAGCTGCGGCACGTCGATCATCACTTCGGAATCCTTCACCGAGTTGATGGCGCTGCCATGCAGCGTTTTCAGGCGTTCCGCGTGGTGCAGCGAAGTGCTTAGGCCTTGTGCGATATCGTTCGTCACATGGTTTCCACCGACCGGAATGCTGTCGGAATAAATGTTGCGGCCATTGGCGAACACCGAGAAGCTGGTGACGCCGCCGCCCATGTCGATCACCGTGCAGCCAAGGTCCATCTCGTCTTTATCGAGCACGGCCATGGCGCTGGCGTGGCTCACCATCACATGTTCCGAGATATTGAGATGCGCACGCGCGATGCATTGGTTCAGGTTGCGCAGATATTGCTCTTTCGCAGTGATAATTTGCAGGTCGGCACCGAGTTTCTTGCCGATCATGCCGCGCGGGTCGCGCAGGTTGCGCGCGTTATCCAACGTGTAATGCATGGGGAAATAATGCAGCACCTGCGCCTCGGGCGACTCCAGCGATGCGCAGCCTTCTTGGATGATGTCGGCGATATCCTGGTCGCTCACACCATCGGCCAGCACATCAAGCTCGACCGCCACGTTGCGCGATTTGAGGTTCGTGCCATTCACCGAAACGATAACATCTTCAATGGTCAAACCCGCCATTTGCTCAGCTGCGTGCACGGCAGCAGTGATGCTGGTGCACGCCTCACCGATCTCGTTGATGACGCCGGATTTGATGCCGCGTGCGAGCTGGTGCCCAACGCCGACGACGGTGAATTCGCCCTGTTCGTCAGGCGTGGCGATCATGCACACGATCTTGGTGGTGCCGATGTCTAAGGCAGCGATGGGGCCGTGGCGGGTAGGCGTTGCGTTACGCATATTATGTGTCTCTAGCAGTCGTCAGAGTAATGGGATTCTTTTGTTGTTCGAGCGGCATGATGAACACGCGGTCTTCCATGCGCATATCGACGCTGCGGACCGCTTTCGTCAACAATCCTTCGCGATCTACCAACTGCGAAAAACGCACCCATGCTTCTTTGGGCTCGTTCTGCGGCAGCATCACGGTCACATCGTTGGCCAGCTGCACGTTCCAGCGGCGGCTGCCAATGCGCACGGCAGCAGCCACTTGCGGCTTCAGCGTGGGCGCGGCATTCATCAGCGCCACCAGTTCTTTTACATGCTCGGGCGCGTCCTCGCCCACGATCACGGGCAATTGCGCTTGCGGCTTATACGTATCGCTGGCCAGCACCACGCCATCGGCATCGACCAGCATATGCTTTCCGCCACGCTGCCAAATGGCCGCAGGCTGGCGCTCGATAAGCGCGATCGATAGCGAACCGGGTAATTGGCGACCAATGACCGCCGACTTCACCTCTGGAATTTCTTTTAAGCGCGCCTGCATTTCTTCAAGATCCAGCGAGAGGATGGGCGCGCCGGGCTGCACATTCAGCGCCGCCTTCACCACATTCACATCCGCATGTTCGCGGCCCGTGAGGTAGACTTGGTCGAGCTTGAAGCCCGCATCCGCCGTCATGCCCCAGAAGCTGTCGCTGGTCACATTCATCGCTTTGTCGATCTTGCCGGTATGGTTCAGCCACCAACCGCCGATGCCCACGTAAGCAACGACGGCGATACCCGCGACCATGATGCTACGGCGCTTGAACTGCTTGCGCCGCAATTTGTTCTTCTTCGCCGAGAACTCGGCGGCTTGCTGCACGCGGGTCGGCCCGCGTGAACTTACCCGAACTTTTGCGCGGCGTTTAGCCATCCAGAGCCGCCCCATCCAACAATTTTTGCACCAACACATCGAACGACATGCCGGCATAGGCGGCGAGTTCGGGCGTCAGCGACAGCGGCGTCATGCCGGGCTGGGTATTGGTCTCAAGGATATAGACTTTGCCATCACCGGTTTCATCCCAACGGAAATCCGAACGGCTAACGCTGCGGCAACCCAGTGCCTTGTCGGCGACTTCAGCCATGCGCATCGCTTCGTTATAGATCGCCTCAGGGATCTGCGCGGGGCAGATATGGTGCGATTTGCCGGCGGTGTATTTGTTCTCGTAATCGTAGAAGCCACTCGGAATAACAATTTCCGTTACGCCAAGCGCTTTGCCATCGAGCACGGCCACGGTGAGCTCACGGCCCGGAATATACTGCTCGATCATCACCGCAGCGCCGTAAGGCCAGTTCTCTTGCGTGAAGTGGAAATTGCCATCGGCGAACATCAGCTTTACGCCGACACTGCTGCCTTCGTTGTGCGGCTTCACCACGTAGGGGCGCTTCATCACATCGCTGGCGATGACTTCTTCGCGCGTCGCCATTTTGCTGTCGGCGATGCGAAGGCCTGCTTGCGCATAAATTTGTTTCGCCATCGGCTTATCCATTGCCAGTGCCGAAGCCAGTACGCCTGAATGGGTATAGGGAATTTTGAGAAGCTCAAGAATGCCCTGCATGCGGCCATCTTCACCGAAGGTGCCATGCAACGCGTTGAACGCGACATCCGGCTTGGCTTTTTTCAGCTGCTCGACCACGTCGTGGCCGACATCGATCTCGGTCACTTCATGGCCAAGTGCACGGCATGCCTTAGCGACCGCGCCACCGCTGGTAAGGGAAACTTCACGTTCGGCGGAGAACCCGCCTTTGAGTACAGCAACATGCATCGCGCGCAATCCTAGTGTCGCGGGTGAATCGAAATGCTGCCGATACGGGGTTTTTTTGTATTTGTTAGCCTAAGGCTAGCGCAAGGCTTGCGGCGTTGCAATATCCATCAGGCGGCGCGGCGCCCAATGCGCTTGATTTCCCAGTCGAGTTGCACGCCAGACGTGGCTTTCACCCGAGTGCGCACTTCTTCGCCCAGCGCCTCAAGGTCGGCAGCGGTCGCCGCACCGGCATTGATCATGAAATTAGCATGCAGTTCGCTCATCTGCGCATCGCCGACCTGCAAGCCCCGGCACCCTGCCCCATCGACCAGCTGCCATGCTTTCTGGCCTTCGGGATTTTTGAAGGTGCTGCCGCCGGTCTTTTCGCGAATAGGCTGCGTAGTCTCGCGGGATTTCTGGATCTGCGCAATGCGCGCATGAATGGCTTCCGGCGCATCATCGCTCGTAGCGAACCATGCGCGGGTGAAGATGAGCCCTTCGGGGCCACCGTAATGGCGGTAGGTATATTTCATGTCGGCCAGCGACAGGCTAATGATCTCGCCCTGCGGCGTCACCGCTTCGGCGCGCAGCAGGCAATCGTTCGTCTCGCGCCCATAAGCGCCTGCGTTCATCGCCAGCGCGCCACCGATAGTTCCCGGAATGCCAGAGAAGAATTCCAGCCCAGCTTTTCCATGGTCGGCAGAGAATCGCGCCAAATGCACATCGAGCAATGCCGCACCGGCTTCAATTTCATTACCTTGGATTTCGGCCTGCGTGAAACCACGGCCCAGCTTGATGACCACGCCTTCAATGCCACCATCGCGGATGATGAGGTTGCTGCCCACACCCAATATCGTGACCGGCAAGGTATTGGCTTTCAGGAAATCAGCGAGGTCTTGCGCGTCGGCAGGCTTGAACAACACATCGGCAGCGCCGCCCACCTGGAACCACGTGGTCTTGGCCAGCGGCGCGTCGAAGCGGTATTGCCCGCGCACCTGCGGCAGATCGTTACGCACGTTCCTTGGTCTTCTTCGCAAGCAATGGTTCAAGCTGCGCCGGCAATGCCGCCGCCCATTTGCTGATGGAACCAGCACCAAGGCAGATCACGAAATCGCCCGGCTGCACGATGTCGGCAAGCTGGCTTGCCAGTTCAGCTTCGCTAGCCAACGGGCGTACATCCTTGTGGCCATGGCGGCGCATGCCTTCCACGAGGTGATCGCGGTCGGCACCTTCGATGGGGTCTTCACCGGCGGTGTATACATCGGTCACCAGCACCGTGTCGGCATCGGTCGCGCAGGTGCAGAAATCATTGAACAAGGTCGACAGGCGCGTGTAGCGGTGCGGCTGGATAACGGCGACAACACGGCCACCGGTCACACTCACCGCCTGACGCGCGCTGCTCAGCGTCGCCTGAATTTCTACCGGGTGGTGCCCATAATCGTCGATGATGGTGACGCCGTGCGTTTCACCCGTCTTAGTGAAGCGGCGCTTCACCCCACCGAATTCTCGCAGGCCCTTGAGAATGACTGCATCCGGAATGCCCACTTCGCGCGCCACGGTAATGGCGGCCAGTGCATTGCGCACGTTATGCATGCCATACATCGGCAGCATCACATCTTTAAGCACCACGCCGTCATTCGTCTCCACATCGAATTGCTGCGCCCCCGCCACCTGGCGGATATTCACGGCGCGCATATCGGCCTGTGGACTGGTGCCGTAGCTGATGATGCGGCGATCGATGATCTTCGCCATCAACGCCTGCACTTCGGGATGGTCGATGCACAGTACGCCGAAGCCGTAGAACGGTAACTGCTCGAGGAATTGTTTGAACGCTGCTTTTAGCGTATCGAAATCGCCGTAATGGTCCAAATGCTCGGGATCGATATTGGTAACGATGGCCACGGTGCTCGGGATGCGAATGAATGTGCCGTCGCTCTCGTCGGCCTCCACCACCATCCACTCGCCATCGCCTTTCATGGCGTTGGTGCCATAAGCATTGATGATGCCGCCATTGATCACGGTCGGCCGCATATCGGCCGCCATGAACAGCGACGCGATGAGCGACGTGGTCGTGGTCTTGCCATGCGTGCCTGCGATGCTCACGGTCGATTTCAACCGCATCAGCTCGGCCAGCATCTCGGCGCGACGCACCACGGGGATACGCGTATTGCGCGCTTCTACCACTTCGGGGTTATTGGGCTTCACGGCGCTGGAAATAACCACCGCCGAAGCACCTGCGATATTCTCGGGCACATGCGGCCCAATTTTTACATCGATGCCGGCTTTACGCAGACGATCGACTACGTAGCTCTCGGCGATATCGGAGCCCTGCACCTTGTAGCCAAGGTTATGCAGCACTTCGGCGATGCCGCTCATGCCAATGCCGCCGATGCCGACGAGATGCAGCGTGCCCACTTCCAGCGACATGCGATTCGCGCCGCCCAGGGGGAAGGATTTGATCTTGTTGTTCATGCGGCTTTCTCCATCGGCGTGCTGGTGCCGTTGCCATTTGTTTTGGGCGTCATGCCCGCTGCAGCTAAGACACAATCGGCCAGCGCTGCGGATGCATCCGGGCGGCCGATACCATGCATGGCGGCCGCACATTCGCTGAGGCGCTGAGGCGCATGCATCAGCGTTTCGATTTTACTGGCCAGTGCTTGCGGCGAGAATGCGTCCTGCGCGATGACCCAGCCACCGCCCACATCTTCGATCGCCTGCGCGTTGTAGTATTGATGGTTGTCCGTCGCCTGTGGCAGCGGCACCAGAATAGCGGGGCGACCGGCAGCGGTCAGCTCGGCCACGGTGCTGGCACCCGCACGCGCGATAACAAGGTGCGAGCTGGCAAGACGCGCCGCCATATCAACAAAGAACGGTGCCAGATCGACCTGCATACCAAGCTCGGCATACGCTTTGCGCACTTCTTCGATCTCGCCCGCACGGCATTGCTGGTCCAAACGAATGCGCGCGCGAATGTTCGCGGGCAGCAACTTCATCGCTTCGGGCAACACACGGCTGAACACGCTGGCGCCTTGCGAGCCGCCGATGACCAGCAGACGCAGCATATTGTCGCCCGTGAGCTGCGGGTATTCCACTTTCGCCAACGCACGAATAGCACCGCGAACGGGATTGCCCGTCATCAACGGCGTGACGCCACCAAGACCGCGCGTATCGGTATAGGTCGTCGCCAGCTTTTTCACCTTGCGTGCGAACAAGCGATTCACGCGGCCCAGTACCGAATTCTGTTCATGGATCACCGTGACGCGATTGGAGAATACCGCCGCCGCAATGGTGGGGAATGACGGATAGCCACCAAAGCCGACAACGGCGAGCGGCTTGAGTTCTTTTAACACCGCGCGCGCTTGCAGCGTGCCGCGCGCCAAGCCGAAGGCATTCTTGATGCGGCTGGTGAAGCCACCGCCGAGCGAACCGGCAGTGATGGTATGAATGGGAATGCGCCCCAGCACACCATCGGCCGAGTTCTTGTTGTACTGGTGGAAGCGGTGGTCGGTGATGAGGTGCGGCGTGTACCCGCGCAGCAGCATTTCCTCAGCCAAAGCTTCGGCCGGGAAAATATGCCCGCCCGTGCCGCCGGCAGCGAGCACGATCACGCGTGATGGATTGGTCTGGTTCATGGCCGCGCATCCTGCCACGAATAAGGCTGCATGCAAGGGATATTCAGGGTTATTTCACAGTTGCGCGGACGCGAACTTTTTTACCTTTTACCCCGGTTTCGGTCTTTTTGCCGTACTTCTTCTTGGTCAGCGCCAGCATCATGCCCATGCCGCCCCCCATCGCCAGCAGCGAGCTGCCACCATAGGAAAGGAACGGTAAGGTCATGCCTTTGGCCGGAAGCAAGTTCACCGCCACGCCCATATTCACGATGGCCTGCACCCCGAACTGGGTGAGCAGCCCGCCCACCGCAATGGTCGCGAACATGTCATTGTCGTTATCGCGACCAAGGCGCAGGAACCCGCGCACCACGATGTAGGCGAACAGCAGCACGATGAGCATGCACGCGATCATGCCGAACTCCTCGCCCGCTACGCTGAAGATGAAATCCGTATGCGCATCAGGAATGAATTGTTTAACCACACCCTCGCCCGGGCCGCGGCCCAGCCAACCGCCTTGCTTGAAGGCTGCGAGTGATTTTTCGACCTGGTAATTGTCGCCACTCGCGGGATCGAGAAAGTTGTTAATGCGCTCCGCCACGTGCGGCAAAATGCTATATGCCGCCCAGATGCCGATGACCGCCACGATCGCCATGCCGATGACCCACAGGAACGACAGCCCCGCGAGGAAGAACTGCACGCCGAACATCGCCGTCACGGTCATGGTCATACCAAAATCCGGCTGGATGATGAGCAGCATTGCGATCACCACATAAAGACCAAGCGCAAGGCGGTAGCTCGGGAAATGGCTGGCCTCGAACCGGGCAGCGAACACCCACCCCAACACCACCGCAAAGCACGGCTTCATGAATTCGGAGGGCTGGAAGCCAACGCCGAGGAATCGCATCCAGCGAATGGAGCCTTTGTTTTCGACCCCGATAAAGGGCAATAGGAACAGCAACACCAGCATCACCGCGAAACCGATGACGGCTAGGCGTCGCACCTGTTGGTTGTCGAGCATGGAGAAGGCGATCATCACCAGCACGCTCATCGCGAGATAAATTTGGTGCCACTTCACGAAGTAGAAGTCGCCATAGCCCAGACGGCGCGCTACGGGGGGCGAGCCTGCGGCGACAAGGAAGATGCCCACCGAAATAAGCGCCATCATAGCGAAGAACGCCGGGCGGTCGACCGTCATCCACCAACGGCCAATGGCCGAACTGTTGCGGCGATCCATCGATATCTTCATGCTGTCTTCACTTTCTCGAACAACGCAATGAACGCATCGCCGCGCACTTCAAAATTCAAGTATTGGTCGAAACTGGCGCAGGCTGGAGCCAGTACGATGGCCTCACCTTTTTTTGCTGCTTTGGTGGCAGCAGCGAATGCTTGCTCCAGTGTGCCGCTCATGCTGGTCGGCGTACCCTTCAGCGTGGCTACAAAATCCGCTGCTGCTTCACCAATGAGATAGGCATGCTTAATTTTTGGGAAATAGGCTTTCAGCGACTCGATGCCACCCTCTTTCGCCACACCACCGGCGATCCAATGAATGTTATCGTATGTTTTAAGCGCCTTCTCCGCCGCATCGGCATTGGTCGCTTTGCTATCGTTCACGAACTGCACGCCGCCAATTTCACCCAGCCACTGCATGCGGTGCTTTAGGCCCGGGTAGCTCTGCATCGCGCCGATGATCTGCTCGTGGCTAAGCCCATGGGCAAAGCACGCTGCATAGGCTGCCGCTGCGTTCTGCCAGTTATGCTGCCCTTGCAGCGCCTTGATGCTGCGCAGGTCGCCGCCCTCTTCCTTCAGTGCAAAACTGTTGGTGAGGATACCGCCGGTGACATGCACACCCGAAGCCAGCTTACCGCTGGTACCCACGGGAATCACGCATTGGCGTTTCAGCGCGCGCATCTCCTTCGCTAATGCATCGCTCAACGCATCGTCGACACCGATGATCGCCACATCCTTCTTCGTCTGCCGGTCGAAGATATGCTTCTTCGCGGCGATGTAACGCTCCATGCTGCCATGATGATCGATATGGTCCGGCGACAGGTTCAGCAACACCGCCACTTGGAAGCGCGTCGTGTAAACTAGGTCCAGCTGATAGCTCGACAGCTCCAGGACATACGTGCCATCCGCGCCCATATCAGGCAGATCCATGACTGGGGTGCCAAGGTTGCCGCCCACGGCATGCTTCACGCCATTTTTTTGCAGAATATGTGCAATAAGCGTTGTCGTCGTTGACTTACCATTCGTGCCGGTAATGGCGATGTATTTCGCCTGCGGCTGCGCCAGATACAAAAGCTCGATGTCACCAATAAGCGGTACTTCATGCTCCTTTGCTTTGGCAGCAATCGGATGCATGTCCGGATGATACCAGGCGATACCCGGGCTCATCACTACCCCATCGAGCGCATCCCAGTCCCATTGGTCGGGGTTTGTCTCATCCGGCCCGGCGTTCTTGTCGTCCCACGTTACGACCGTCGCACCGGAATCATGCAAGGCGCTCGCCGTGGCACGGCCCGTCTTGCCCATGCCAACGACCGCGTAGTGCTTGCCGTGTGCGAAGCCTAACTTCATTAGCGCAGCTTGAGCGTGCTAAGGCCGATCAGCGCGAGGATGACCGCAACGATCCAGAACCGCACCACGATGGTCGATTCCTTCCAGCCCAGCTTCTCGAAATGGTGATGCACCGGCGCCATGCGGAATACGCGTTTGCCGGTGAGCTTGAAGCTGGCGACCTGCAAGATCACGCTCACCGCTTCCATCACGAACAACCCACCGATGATGGCGAGCACGATCTCGTGCTTGGTCATCACCGCCACGGCGCCGAGCGACCCACCGAACGCCAGTGAACCCGTGTCGCCCATGAACACCATGGCCGGCGGCGCGTTGTACCAGAGGAACCCAAGCCCAGCACCGATCATCGCGGCGCAGAAAATAGCCAGCTCGCCCGTGCCCGGCACGAAATGGATCTGCAGGTAGTTGGCGAACACCAGGTTACCCGCAAGGTACGCGATAAGCGCAAAACACGCCGAGGCGATCATGATGGGCACGATGGCGAGGCCATCCAAACCATCGGTGAGGTTCACCGCGTTGCTTGCACCCACCAGCACCAGCATGACGAACGGGATGTAGAGCATGCCCATGTTCACCAGCAGGTTCTTGAAGAACGGCAGCGACAGGTGGTGGTTCAGCCCATCCGGCGTGACACGCGCGATCCAATACGCCGCGATGAACGCGATGATGAATTGCGCGACGAGCTTCTTTTTGCCCGAGAGGCCCTTGTGGTTCTTCTTCGACACTTTCAGGTAATCATCCATGAAGCCGATGAGGCCGTAGCCCAGCGTCACGAACAGCGCGACCCAGACATATTGGTTGGTAATGTCGCACCACAGCACCGTCGATACTGTGACCGACAGCAACATCATCAGCCCACCCATCGTTGGCGTGCCTTTCTTCGTCAACAGGTGCGATTCCGGTCCGTCATCGCGAATGGGCTGGCCACCATTTTGCACCTTGCGCAGCCAGCGGATAAGACCCGGTGCCACGATAAAGCAAATGATGAGCGCGGTGAAGATCGCACAACCCGAACGGAAAGTGATGTACTTGAACAGGTTGAATAATGGGAATTGGTCCGCCAGCGGATAAAGCAGGTTATACAGCATCGGCGCTCTCCAGTTCGCGGGCGTTGGCCTCGATGGCCTCGACCACAATATCCATACGCGAACCGCGCGAACCTTTCACTAGCACCAGATCATGCGGACGCAGCGCCAGCACCACCACCGGAGCGAGCTCCGTGCTGGTCGCACGGTAAGCGCCCTTCATGCTTTCGGGCAGCGAATCATACAGTTTCTGCATGAATGTGCCGGCTGCGAACACTAAGCCCATCTGGTTGTTCACCAGCGCGGGGGCCAGGCCCACATGCATCTCTTCGCTGTGTTCGCCAAGCTCCAGCATGTCGCCCATCACCACCACGGTGCGGGTGTCATCGTGACGTGCCGCATCGCGCAGGTCGGCAAGCTTCTCGAATGCACCGGCCATCGAGATCGGCGAGGCATTGTAGCAATCATCCACCAGCTTCAGGTGGCCACCTTTCACAGCAAGTTTCTTGATCTGGCCGCGACCCTTGGGCTCGCTGAAATATTCCAGTGATGCAGCGCTTTTGGCAACATCCAGCCCCAACGCGTCGATCATACCGAGCACGGCGACGGACATCAGCGCCCAGTGTTTACCCACCGTGCCGATGCGATATTCAATGGCCGTCCCCGCGATGGTCGCATCGACCACCGAATGCATGTCCTCGACCTGATAATGCGCAAGGCGGCAGTTCACGCCTTCGGCGGTGCCGAACATCAGCACTCGATCAAGTTCTTTCGTTTCGGCATAGTGACGAATGCGCATGGCGTGTGCGTTGTCACCATTAATGACGGCAACGCCTTTACCGCCCATGCCATCGAAGATACTGGCTTTCTCATCGGCAATGGCTTCAACGCTTTTAAAGTATTCGATATGCACTGCGGCAACGGTGGTGATAAGCGCCGCGTGCGGCTTCACCCAATGCGACAGACGTGCAATTTCACCCTCGTTGCTCATCCCCATCTCGATCACGGCGAACTGCGTATCCAGCGGCATGTTGGCGAGGTTCAAAGGTACGCCCAGATGGTTGTTGAGATTGCCTTTGGTCGCATGCACTTTGCCTTGATTGGCCAGCGCCGTAGCGAGCATTTCTTTCGCACCCGTTTTGCCGACGGAACCAGTCACGCCGATGAATGTTGCTTTGCTACGCGCACGGGCGGCAATGCCCAGATTCTGTAGCGCTGCTTCTACATCTTTCACCAAGATTTGCTGCGCGGCATCCACGCCCGCGACCAGCTTAGAAACCAGCGCACCAGCGGCACCTTTTTCCAGTGCGCCTTTCACATGCGCGTGACCGTCCACCTTGCTACCCGGCAACGCCACGAACAGCGCACCCTTCTCCATCGTGCGCGTATCGATGCTCACGCTCGTTGCGCTCCATGTGCCGGTGGTCTTGCCTTTCGTTGCGGTGGCAATATCGGCTGCGCTCCATTGGGTACTCATGATCGGACTGCCTTCCTGATGTGTTCTGCATCACTGAAATGAATGGACTGCGTACCGATCGTTTGCGTGGTCTCATGGCCTTTTCCAGCAACGACAAGCACGTCGCCAGGCTCTAGTTTTTGCACTGCAACAACAATTGCTGCACTGCGGTCGGGTAATTCTGTTGCACCGCTTGCTTCAGCCATAATGGCCGCGCGAATGGCAGCGGGATCTTCGCTACGCGGGTTGTCATCCGTCACCATCACCACATCGGCGAATTGTGCGGCGGCCGCACCCATCTCAGGGCGTTTGCCTTTGTCGCGATCGCCGCCAGCACCGAACAACACATGCAGTTTTCCGGTGGTGTGGGGACGCAGGGTTTTAAGGATATTGGCCAGCGCGGCAGGGGTGTGTGCGTAATCAACAAAGATCGGTGCACCGTTCTGCTCAGCGATCTTCTCAAGACGACCCGGTACGCCCGCGAGGCGCGGTAAGTGGGTCTTCACTACACCCTCAATTTCATTCGGCTTGAGGTCCAGCATGGCCAGTGCACCAAGGATATTCTGCAGTTGGAACGCGCCATAAAGGGGCAGCGAAACGCTGTGCGCCTTGCCGTAGATATTCAGTTCAGCATCCAGCCCGCCCGCATGCGGTGTTACTGATGCGATGCGATAATCAGCACCCTCGGCATAACCGAAGCTACGCACGCGAATGCCGCGTTTATCGCAGATAGTTTTCAGCGCATCATATTGCGCATCGTCGCGATTCAGCACCGCAAGACCGGTAACGGGCAGCACTTCGCTAAATAAGCGTGCTTTGGCTTCACCATAGGCTTCCACGCTGCCATGGTAATCAAGATGGTCACGCGTGAGGTTGGTGAATGCTGCAGCATTGAAGCGCAGACCATCAAGGCGCTTTTGGTCCAGCCCATGGCTACTGGCTTCGATGGCGACATGCGTAATACCCGCGTCGGCCAGCGACGACAGGATGCGGCGAGTCAGCACCGGTTCCGGCGAGGTGTTGATGGCCGGGAATTGCTTGTTGAGCATATCGACGCCCGAGCGCAGGCCCAGTGTGCCGATGCTGGCTGATTTATGACCAAGCATGGTGGCCAGCTGGCGCACAAAATCGGCTGTGCTGGTCTTGCCATCGGTGCCTGTCACGGCATATTGGAATTCTGGCTGCTGCGGATAGAGCGCATCGGCCAACGCGGAAATGGCGTGGCGGGCGTCTTTCACATGCAGAATTGCTGCGGTCGTCGCCATGCCGATTTTGCTGCCATGATCGAGCACAATGGCAGCCGCGCCGCGTTGCAGTGCGTCAGGAATATATTGCACGCCGTCGACACTCACCCCGCGCAGCGCCACGAAGATGCTGCCGTGCTTCACCGCACGCGAATCGGCCGTGATGTCGGTGATGAGCACGGTGGCGTCACCGGTCATTTCACCCTGCAATTGGGCGCGCGTGATGAGATCAGAAAGAAGCGGCACGGATGGCTCCTTGCTGAAGATGTTTCATGCGGCGTTCTTCGGCGGCTTGGGCGCGGCCTTCGGCGCTCGCCCACATCGCATCGACGCGCGCATTGTCGTACATAAAGTCGGGCTTCATACCCAGCAGCGGGCCCATGCGCTGCACCAACCGGCCCACCACCGGCGCGCTCACCCAGCCGCCCGTTGCATAGCCGTAGCTCGCCTTGGTGCCCTTGGGTTCATCGACCATTACGAGGATGGCGTATTTAGGATCGCTCACTGGGAACACACCCGTGAACAGCGCAATTTTTGCATCCTGCGAGTAACCACGGCCCGTAATTTTCTCGGCAGTGCCGGTCTTGCCGCCCACAGCATAACCCGGCGCGTTCGCGGCTTTAGCGGTGCCGTGCTCGACCACTAGGCTCATCATGTCGCGCATGTCGAGAACGGTCTGCTCCTTCACGATGCGCGGGCCCACTTCTTTACCTTCGTTGCCCCCCTTCACCAGCGTGACGGGGTGCAGGCGGCCATCACCGGCGATGGCGGCAATGCCGCGCACGAGATGGATCGGCGAGACAGAAATACCGTGGCCGTAGGAAACCGTCATCGTCGCGAGATCGCCCCATTGGCGCGGCAATTGCGGCTTGGCCAGTTCTGGCACCTCGAGCTTCACGGGCTCGAACATGCCAAGGTTGCGCAGGAATTCTTGCTGGCGCGTTTTGCCAATAGCGAGCGCGGCTTTCGCGGTGCCGATATTGCTGGAGTACGCGTAGATCTCGGGCAAGCTAAGCCAGCGGCCTTTGCCGTGGAAATCGGTAATGGTGAAGCCCGCCATGCGCAGCGGCTGCGACGCATCGTAGCCATCGCTGATGCGGTTCACGCCATATTCCAGCGCTGCCGCCATGGTGAAGCTTTTGAAGGTCGAACCCATTTCATACGCACCAAGCGTCGCGCGGTTGAACATAGCGTTCGCATCGGCTTTGCCCGGTGCGTTGGGGTCGAACTCCGGCAGGTTGGTCACGGCGATGAGCTCGCCAGTGCGAATATCCATCACCACGCCGGTCCCTCCGATGGCGCTGAATTCTTTCACCGCTTTGGAAAGCTCGTCGCGCAGCATGCTCTGCACGCGCAGGTCGAGCGACAACTGCAGCGGCTGCTTCTTGCTGGGGTCTTCCAGCTGCGCGTCAAAATGTTTTTCGATGCCGGCGAGACCTTGGTTATCGACGCCCACATAGCCAAGGATATGCGCGAACAACCCGCCATAGGGATAGACGCGGCGCGTATCCGGCTCGAAGAACAGGCCCGGAACGCCAAGGTTATTCACCGCTTCCTGCTCGCTCGGCGTTAGGTGACGCTTGATGTAGAGGAACGTCGAGCGCTTCTTCATCAGCTCGCTGTAAAGGCGGTCATAGCTTTGGTCAGGGAAGATTTTGTGCAGGCCGGAAGCCACTTCTTTTTCGTGGCGAATGATGGTGGGGTTGGCCACCAGCGATGCGGTCTGGATGCTGGTCGCCAGCACCATGCCATTGCGATCCACCACTTCGCGGCGCACGATCTTCTCATCCTCGGCGGCCTTGGAAACATCCACATCGTCGTCGCCAGCGATCAGCAACTCAGGGTGCATCACCAACTTACGGAATGGCAGATCGCCGCCGCCCATCAGGCTTACTTCCAGTAGGCGCACATTGAGCGCGAGGAAGAACAGACCAAAGAACGTTGCCACGCAGACCGCACGAATGCGGGTCTCACCCATCGCACGCACGTGCGAGGATTCACCTTTGACCACACGGCTAGCGGGCCGCGCGGCGGGTCTGCGTGGGCGTACCGGCATTAATGCGCCACCGCAGGAGTGGCATGCAGGTACGGATCGCTCGCCTCGGGCGCTTCGAAGGCAGCAGGCAATACGCCGACATCTTGGATCTGGCGGCTATCGAGCGGTTGCAGCATCAGGTGTTTATCCGAAAGCGCGTGCAGGCGCTCGGGGCGGTTCAGGTAAGCCCATTCGGCGTTGAGCAAATGCAGCGATTCATCTTCGCGAGCGACTTGCGTTTCAAGCTTAGCGACATCGCGCTGCACGTCTTCCACCACATGCTTCACGAGGTAAAGACCAACGGCAGCAATGCCGAAGCACACCATCGCGATGATGCTGACAAAATGGTTACTCATACTGGCGCTCCTTAGGCTGCGGCGGATATCGGGATCGCTGTGCGGGTAGCACAACGCAGCTTTGCCGAGCGGGCGCGGGGATTCGTGTTCACCTCTTGTTCGGACGGGGCGATAGCACGTTGGGGTGTGAGTTCAAAAATGGCGGTGGACGTTAAAGAATTGGGCAGCAACGCAGCCGGGTCGTGGCGCGAAATTTTCTGGGCGCGGTCGGAACGCGAAAGCATGAATTGCTTTACGATGCGATCCTCCAGCGAGTGGAATGAAACGATGACAAGACGACCGCCGGGCTTGAGCAGGTTTTCCGCAGCGACCAGCGCGGCTTCAAGCTCAGCCAGCTCCTGATTCACTTCGATACGCAGCGCCTGGAAAGTGCGCGTCGCCGGGTGGATCTTCATTTTGCCCGCACCGCGAACGGCAGCTTTCACCAGATCAGCAAGCTGTTTGGTGGTCGTGATGGGCTCAAGCGCGCGATTATTCACGATGCTGCGGGCGATGCGTTTCGCGTCGCGCTCTTCGCCATATTCGAACAGGATGCGAATGAGGTCGGCTTCGCTGTAGTTATTCACCACATCGGCAGCGCTCACACCCTCCTGGCTCATGCGCATATCGAGCGCGGCATCCCTCATGAAGGAAAACCCACGGTCGCTATCGTCGATCTGCATCGAGCTCACACCCACATCGAGCACGATGGCGTCGACTTGGGTGATGCCAGCTTCGGTCAGCACGTCGAGCATCGCGGAGAACCGCGACGCGAAGAATAAAAAATGCCCAGGAGCGAACTCCTGGGCGAGCGCATCGGCAAGTAACTTGACTTCGGGATCGCGGTCGAACGCGATAACCTTGCAGGATGCGGCCTGCAAAAGCGCGCGGCTGTAACCACCGGCGCCGAATGTTCCATCGACGATAATGTCGCCATCGCGCGGGGCGACGGCAGCGATCATCTCATTCTTCATCACCGGATTGTGGCGCGCCTCGCTCATGCGGCGCCTCCGGTATTCGTCTCGGCCTTCAGGCTGAGACGCTTTGAAAGCGCCAGCTTGCGGGCGGCTTCCTGGTGTTTGGCGAAGGCGGCAGGCGCCCAAATTTCGAACGTGGCGCCCTTGCCCACGAAAACGGCATTGCCGTCGATACCGGCGGCTTTCAGCAAGCCCTCAGGGATCACCGCGCGGCCCTCATTGTCGAACGGCAGCTGCACCGACCCACCAAGGATGGCGGTAGCGAAGGCATCGCGCTCTTCCGAGAACGGGTCGAGCGATTCCATTTGCGCGTAGAGTTTCTCAAGGCGCTGCATGCCGCAGACTTCGATGCAGCCATGCACGAAGCTGCTGTAGGCGATCATGCCGTTGTAGTTCTGGGCCGACAGAACAGCACGGAAGGCTGGCGGCACGGACACGCGCCCCTTCTTGTCGATTTGCTTTTCAAATGTCGAAAGAAACAGTGCCACAGCACGCTTCCCCTTACTTGGTTATGGACCTGAACTGCCCATCGGGCAGCCCTTGAACGTGGTGACGCTTTCCAGCAACCGTTTGCGGTTAAACCGACTGAACGTTTGCTTTCCCAAGGTTTTTTATTTGTTAAGTCTCAAAGGCTTGTTAAAATTCTTCAGATCTTCTGTGCGGAAGCTCCGAAAAACAGCCATTTGGGCTTTTTTGGAATTTCTTGGGAACACTTGGGAAAGTACGGAGTAAAACTGGGCCCGTCAAGGGACATTTTGGGCAATCGTACGGGGTGTTGAAAAACGCCAAAAACTTGTCGCATAACGGCCACAAAGCCGGCGATCAGATGCAGGTTCGCTTAAGGGATTTGGCTAGAAAGGTGGGCGCGAGCCCTTATCGCTACCCTGCCCGTTCTGGGCAGGTGCGTTCGATTGAGTAGGCACCTCGGTCGCTTCGGTCGACACCAGGGGTTCAGCCGCCGGTTTCACCGTCGCCATCACTTGCGGCGGGAAGAAATCTTCGAGCTTAGGGCGCGGATTGCCCGCCATCAGCACTTCCCGCGAGGGCGCAACGATGGAATTTTCCACCGCATAGGGGGCTGGCGCGTTGTTAATGACGGGGTGAACATTCGTGTAGAGCAGCCAGTTCTGCGCCGGGTCACTCAGCGGCTTAATGGGCATGGGCAATCCCGTAGTAGCGTCGATAATGACCGGCGCCACATAGCCCGGCAGCCGCTGCGCCTGCGCCAATGCACTCACTTGAGATTCGTTCGGGCCTAATTGACGCGTGGTCACATGCACATGTGGACCGGTGGCGTATCCGGTCATGCCCATTTCGCCGATGATCTGGCCTTGGCGCACGCGCTGGCCGGGATGCATATGCATCGACGTGCCGGCGCGCATATGCGCATAGAAATCGAGCTCACCATTATCGTTCAACACCATCACGCTGTAACCCGCGTTCGCACTGAAATTGCCGACGTACAATACGGTTCCCGGCAGCATCGCGACAACGTTCGCACCGCTGCCATAAGGTGCGATATCCAGCGCGGTGTGGCCGTCCGGCTTGCCCGTCGTCGGGTGAATGCGGCTGCCGTATTTCGCCGTGACGCGCGCATCGCGATCCAGCGGACTGGTGCGCATGGCGGTTCCCCACGGCTCCCCACTCGCGCGATGCTTCTCGAGTGCTTGCGTCAGGTACGCATTGATGGAACCGTTGCGCGCTCGCTGAAAATCCTCGACCTGCGGCTTGGTCTTCAGCCCCGAATGCCATTGCGGCTGCTGCTTACCGTCCGTCGCATACTTCACCGCCGGCAAATTGCCAGCGGCCAGCGGAGCGTCTTGCTCGTTGTCGGGATCGGAATGCATCCATCCAATCTAACAAACATAAGCCGGAGTTATGTGAAGGTTCGATGAAGAAAACGGCAGTTAAATGCCGTTTTACCGATGCTTGGCAGGCGGCTTGGGCGTACTCGCTTTCGCAGGCGGCGAGCCGAACAAGCCCATCACATCACCCGCCAGATCAACCATATCGCTGGCTACCCCGGCGAATGTCCAGTCGTCGTCTTTCGCTTTTTTCGACGCAGACTGGGGCGCAGCCTTGGGTTTGGTTTTCACCGTGGCCGTGACAGGCAGCTGCACGTCCTTGTCGCTGAGCGGCTTGGCACTCGCCTTCACCGCATGATCAAGCGCCATGCGCATGGGGCCCGCAGGCATCGCATCACGCGCCATACGCAGATTGTCAAAATACTCCGGATTAAGGTCAGCCACCATCGCCGCGCGTACTCTGTCTCCCTTATCGGGATCTTTTTTCCACAGCGTACGCGGTTCTGTCCGTTCCATATCGCGGAAAGTAATTCGATGGCCGAGCATATGCTCTAACCCATCGAGTGCTTTTTGCACTTCACGGGCAGGTACAAATTTATGGCCGTTGCCTTTGCTTTTCTGCCAGCTCCAATCCTCGAAATCTGATTTCGGCAAGCCATCTGCATGCAGTGGCAGCATACGCTCGGCGATATGCAGGCATTTTGCTGTGGTCACACCAGTGTCACCCATTCGCATGAGCGGTTGGCCACGAAAAACGGTATCGCCCGCTTTTACTTTCAACGATCCCATTTCGCCATGCGCATAAGAATAGAGGGTGCCATTCGCACCGCCAATGATTACACTGATTCCCGATTCATCATCGGGGGTGCCAGCATACAGCACGCGTCCCGCGGTTGCGGTATTCACATTCACATCACGGCCCTTAGGACTAACGACCGTTGTTAGATCGATCGCACGATGAGTGCTGCTTGCGACTCCACCGTTGGCTTTGCCGACATTGCGGTTACCAAAGGCCGAGCTTACCCGCAGTTCTTCGTTCACCGGCGGCATCGGCAGTTCACGGCTCATGCCATTCTCGCGCAAATCATCGAGCCACATGTCGAAATACGGCTTGATGGCCTTATCGACTTCGGCCTTCTGTCGCGCGCGGCGCTGTGCTGTAGTTTCGCTCATGCCCCAAGCTTACCGCTCAGCGATGAACAAAAAGTTAATACGGCATGACGGTTCGGTTAACACAGCGCCCCAAAAGCAAAAGCCCCGCTTTCGCAACGCGGCAGGAGCCGCGCCAGCCCTGAGCGGCGCGAGTTGCCGCTCAGGATGCGCGGTCGGCGAGCATACAAATGATTAGGGCCGCCCATGAAGGGCGGCCCGAAACCAGATGGCCTGTAAGCCGGGTTCTGTCTTCCCGTGAGGGAGAGATGACTATTCATCTAGGCCATGCATTGCTGCATGGCTCAAGCAACCAACCCGCGTGCTGCTCGGGGGCTTGTGGATTGAACCACTGCACGCCTATTCGGTCTTGCTCCCGGTGAGGTTTGCCTGGCTACGCTTGTTACCAAACGCACGGTGGGCTCTTACCCCACCTTTTCACCCTTACCCCAGCATGCCGAGGCGGTTTGTCTCTGTGGCACTATCTCTGGACTCGCGTCCGGCGGGCGTTACCCGCCACCGTTCCCGTGGAGCCCGGACTTTCCTCGAGGATGTGTCGCCGGTTTGGAGATCTCCCTCCGCCCCAACATGTAAGCCCTCGCAGTCATCCGGCCATCTGGTAAAACCTCTATAACCCAAATGGTTGCAAAACACTAGGCAAAACTGCCGCACCTGTCGCGCATTGGCACCACAAGCCTTTGATATAGGATATTTATATGGCTTCGCGCATGATCGGCCCATCCGCTATTTAGAGGAGGCTATCATGAGTAATCAAGAGAAGATCCCAACCGATTATCGTAGTGCAAAGACCGGCAAATTCGTCACGCAGGAATATGCCTCGCACCACCCAGCGACGACCATCAAAGAACATAACAAGCTGTTGCCGCTGGAATCGCGCTCGAAGAAATAGCTAAGCGTTGGCGTGCAATGCGGCGAGGATCCCCGCGCATTCATTATCCCACACGCCGTCGAGCTTCTCGGGGCGGTAATGGCGCTGGAATGCCATCACGCAGCATTCCGTTTTCTCGCCGAACAAACCATCGAGCTTGAGGCCATAACCCCAATTGCCCAGCGACGTTTGCAAGCGAATGACCGCATTCCCCGTATCATCGCGTTGCAGCTCGGAACCTGAAAGGGGCTTGGCTTGCGGAAACACGCCCACCCCTGCTTTCGCCAGTTTCGCCCAAGGGAATTTCTCGCCGGGATCGACCTTGCGCAGGAAGGCAATATCGGAATGCCCCACGACGTTGCGCTCGGGAATATTATAACGCTCGACGATGTCTTTGCTAAGCGCGATGACCGCCGCGATCTGCACATCGGGGAAATCCGGATAGTCATTACTATGACCACGATTGGCGATCTCGATGCCGATGGAGCGCGAATTGATGGCCGAGCTGCCACGCCAGTGCGATTCGCCGGCATGCCACGCACGCTCGGTCTCGTTCACCAGCTGATAAATTTCGCCCTTCTCGCTCACCACATAATGCGCCGAGACTTTTGCTTCCGGGTCGCACAAGCGCGCCACGGCCTCTTCGGTCGTATCCATATCGGTGTAGTGCAGCACCAGCATCTCGAGGGGCTGGTTGCCGCGGCTATCGAAATTGGGGGAAGGACGGGAAATGATTTCCATGAAGCTTGAGCCTACCATTAGGTCACATCTTTTCCAAGCTCGGCGAGCTTGGGGCGGCGCATGGCGATGATGCCCACGCCAACGATGGTCAGCGCTGCACCGATCTGCACTTGCAAGGTGAACGCATCACCGAAAATAAGCACACCACCAGCGATGCCCGCGATGGGCACGCACAGCGAATAAGGCACCACCTGGCTCAGCGGATATTTCGAAATAAGCCAGTTCCACAACCCATAACCGATAAGCGAGCTGAACACCGTGCTGTACCAAATGCCCGCCCAGCTAATGGTCGACGCGTTGCGCAACACCTCCACATGGTTGCTCTCGAACATCAACGTCATCGCGCCGAGGATGGGCAGCGAAATAAGACCCGGCCAGAACAACAGCGAGATCACCGGCGTTTTGGGCATGCGCTTCATGTAGATGTTGGCGCTGCTCCACGCGAAGGCACCGAAAGTCGCCAACATAAAGGCCTGCCAGTGCTCGCTGGCGTTAGGGGTGAGCGCGACCATCAACACACCAAGGAAGGCAACCAGTAGCCCAGCGGAGCGCCACGGGCCCAGATGATCCTGGAACATGACCGACGACACCACGCACGAGAACGGCACGCCCAGCTGCGTCGCCACGATGACCGAAGTGATGGAAAGGCCCATATCCATGGCGAGAAAGATCATCGCAAAATGCAGCACGATGAGCGTCATCGCCAGGAACAGCATATCCTTGAATTTGGGGTACGGTTTTTTGAGCAGTGCGAATGGCGCCAGCAGTGAGCAGACGATGACGAAGCGCAAACCGACCGTCATGAACGGCGGGAAGGATTCCATCGAGAATTTGCTCGCCGAGAAATTGCCACCCCAACACAGGGCGACGAAGAGCGCAGCGACAACAGCATAGATCGGCATAAAAACCTCGGATGGCCAGCGCTCTAACGCCAAACCCCAGCGCTTGCCAGCTTTTTCGTTTCGCCAAGACAGGCGATTCCCCTATAATGCCGCCAACCATGACCTCGCTGAAAGTACCGTGAGCTGCGAACTACATTTCGTGCGCGCCTTCTAATTCACAAAATTACTGAACGGTTCGCCAGCGTGCCTCGGCATGTGGTTGAAGATGAGGGAATTTTGCTAAGTCGCGGAATTTTTGCTTTTCCCCCTTGGAAAAGGAGGGGTTTTCCACCATATTACCCACCTCGAAGCGGCCCTCGTTCCCTTGCAAAAGTGAGAACAAAAAAAGAGGGCTTGAGAACAAGTTCTCAAGCCCCAAGTCGCTCGGCAAGCAACTGTTTACCGCCATCGGCGGAATTCGATTTCAAGAGCGTCTAGGCAGCAGCCTCGGCGCTCTTGTCGCGTTTGCCCCAGAAACGGGTCACGCTGGATGATTTCTTCTGCCGCGCCTTGCTGGCAGCTTCATAGGCCGCGTTCACCGCAGCGAGCTGTTGGCTCAGGATGGCAATGGTCTCTTGGCTGGCACCAGCCGCCTGGAAGCGGTCGGGGTGCAGCGCATGCACGCGCGCCATGTAGGCCGCACGCAATTGCAGATCGTCGACCTTCTCGCTCACACCGAGGATGGCATAAGGCGAAGTCGACGGGCCCGTGAAGCACTGGGCGATGTATTGACGCACGATGTCGCCATCGAGCTCGAACGCGTGACCCACGGCGCGCAGCCATTCCATTTCAGCAGCGTTCAGCGCGCCGTCGGCGGTAGCGATGCGCACAAAGCGTGCGAAGATCTCTTGGCGAAGGCCCATTTGGCCCGTGGTGATGGCCGTGATCTGGCGGGCATATTGCAGGCTGCTGGTATCGCCACCCACATGTTTCACGAACAGACTACGCAGTTTTGCCTCGTCGGTTTCACCCTCGGCCACGAACAGGCTCTGGAAGGCAAAATATTCGGTCTTCTTCGGGGTACCATCGACCGCCGAAAGTTGAGCGGCCAAAGCGACCAATGCATGCGTGAATGCCAATGACTCGACCGACTTGGTCGGTACCGCTGAAGCCGTCGCCCGCGCGGTGGTGCGCGGCAGCGAGAAATATTCGTCGGCGAAAGCGTTGAAACTGGTCATTTGTGTGGTTGGCAAGCCCAAGAGATTTTTCGTGTTGGACCACTATATATAGATGTGGACCCCCTCTAGCAACAACATTTTGTGGTTAAGCCCTTGAATTTGCCCAGCCCGCAGCCACCCTTTTGGACAGTGTGTTATCCACATCACTTATGCACATCTGCATGCCAAAAATCGGATGCGATTTGGGGTACTGACACGTAGCTGTCACCCACCATTCACCAATGCTTAACCAAAACCCCCTAAACTGGTCAGCATGGACCAGCCATTCGATCCCAAAGATTCGCATTCCTCCCCAGCCGATGAACCGCTGGATCTAGGGGCGTTCCGGGCACTTGAAGTGAGCGATCACACGCCTTCCGCACTGGATGCGGCAGTGGCGCGCGGCCCCCAACCCCGTGCGCTGGGCAATATGGATTTCCTCGCCCGCCAAACGAATGGCGACGAGGAAAAAACCGGCCGCTTCAGCAAGCTGTTCAAACGCGATAACGCGAAGGACCCGCAAGCGACGGAACAAGAACCAAAGAAAAAAGGCATGACCCGCCGCGAAGTATTGCTCAAAGGCAGTGCCGTTGCCGCAGGCGCTTATGGCGTGTATCGCGGCGTTTCTGCAGTGTATGCGCCCAACGATTACCACCTCGCCCTGCTACGCGAAGACGATCAGGGCCATATGGGCATCGTGCATCGCAGCTTCTCGACCGCACAGACCGATGGATTAGTGGAACCGGCCAAGACAAGCCTCTCGGGCCTGAGCGCCGAAAGCCTCGACCATGAAGGGCTTGAGTCGCTGCTGATAAGCCCCGAGATGAAGCTGCGTGCCTTGCCGCGCGACCGCAACCCCACCGCGCAAGAGCTGCGAGAGCGCGAGAAGCACAAGCACGACCCACAAGAGATCAGCATCAAGGGCACCGCGCGTAACATCTACATCCCCTACCACCTGTTCGAAGATGCCTGCCGTTTCAACGTCAGCTTCCATATGGAACAGGAAATACAGGCGTGGGACGATAAGCCCCTTAAACGCGGCGAGCGTGAAGAAAATATCGGCGGCAAGCAGGTGAAAGTCGCGCTGCACCCCAAAATTCGCATCAGCGTTTGGGGTTACCCGGAAGCAGAGGACATTCCCTTCACCCAGGACATCGCTACGGGCGCTACCAATGCAAAAGATGCAGCGGGCGATGCGGTCACTGGCATCGGCAATAGCCTCGCCAACGGCTGGGATTATGTTACGGGCAACAGCGAGCGTGCCGAGCGCCGCAACGAAGCAGAAGCCAAAGCAGTGCATGATCGCGAAGTGGCGAAACCCAAGCCCACGGTCGAACCGAAATTCATGATCGAGCTGGATTACGAGGGCGACACGAAACTGCCTGACCTGTTGTTCTACAACGGTCGCACCATCGACGCGCCGACCTACCGCATCCCGCGCGAAGACATCGCCACCGGCATCCGTAAACAGCCGGAACCCAACGCCACGCCGGGCATGCACCTCATCACGCATAACGGCATGAAGTCCGACATCAGCGTGAATGGCGGCATTCGCGCGCCACAGGGCGTGCGCTACGTTGACAGCAAACTGGAAAAAGCCGCGCATGCTGCACGCGGCGAAGGCAGCAGCCCCGAGAATGGTTTCCTCAAAGATGCATGGAACGGCCTGAAAGAAGTTGCCTGGCAGGACGACAAGCTCGAAAAGACCGACAAGGCCGCACTCATCATGGCCACGCATTTCCAACAGAACGGCTTTGAGGCGCGCAAAGACAAGCAAGACGGCATGGTGAGCACCATCGCCGGCGAGCGCGGGCGCACCGCGCAAGGCTTCATCAACCGCCTATCCGACAAGCTGAGCGATAAGCCCGATCACGATGTTGGCCGCTAGGCCGGGTGAGACACCCGCTCCCTACTCCGTCATCAATTGCGTCTTGGCTTCGCCGAGGAATTTCTCGGCCGCCGCGCAGATCTCTTCTTTGGTGATGCTGATGCGTGCGGCAGTCACATCGTTGTTGATCTTGTGCAGCACATCGTCGAAACCGGGCTTTTCGAAATCGCTCATCACCACTTCCTTGGCATAAGCTTCAGCGTCGGCACCGGTTTTGCCCAGCTTTTCGGCCACCCACAGCCCCAACAGCTTGTTGCGGCGAGCACCCACTTTGAACTGCAGGTCGGCATCGCGCGCGAATTTGTTCTCGAAAGCTTTCTCGCGGTCATTGATGGTGGTCATGGGCTACTCCAATTATTCTAGACGTTTCAGTTCATTGCATTTATGGATGTAGCCAGCGAAAGTCAAACCCGCACGAGGGAATTCATGTCATCCAAGACCCCGATCTACGAAGGCAAAGCCAAAAAACTGTTCGAGGGCCCGGAACCCGGAACCCTCATCCAGCATTTTAAGGACGACGCCACCGCCTTCAACAACAAGAAGAAGGGCACCATCAGCGGTAAGGGGATCATCAACAACAAGATCTCCGAGTTCCTGTTCACCCGCCTGAACGACATGGGCGTGCCCACCCACTTCCTGCGCGGCCTCAACATGCGCGAGCAACTGGTACGCGCGGTCGAGATCATCCCCATCGAAGTCATCGTGCGCAACTACGCCGCCGGTTCGTTCGCCGAGCGCTTTGGTGCCTTCGAAGGCGAAGCGCTGGGATCGCCCCTCATCGAATTCTGCCTGAAGGACGACCGCCTCGGCGATCCGTTCATCAGCGAAGACCATGTCTACGCCTTCGGCGTTGCCCAGCCGGAAGAGATGGACGAGATCCGTCACTACGCGCTGCGCATCAACGATTTCCTCTCCGGCTTGTTCTATGGCCACGGCATCCGCCTTATCGACTTGAAACTCGAGTTCGGTCGCTTCTACAGTGAAGAAGGCGAAATGGTGATGCTGGCCGATGAAATTTCGCCCGACACCTGCCGCCTGTGGGATATCACCACCAACGACAAGATGGACAAGGACCGCTTCCGTCGCGACCTCGGCAAGACCGAAGAAGCATACCGCGAAGTGGCGCGTCGCCTGGGTGTCTTGCCCAACATCAACGTGGTCGAGAAGACCCCGCTGAAGGACGTGAAAGCCAAGCCCGCTGCAAAAGCGAAGGCCAAAGCCAAGCCCACCAAGCCCGCGCCGAAAAAGAAGAAATAGATGCACGCCTTTTCTGCGGAGGACATGGTCACCATCGTGTTGGCCCAGAAACCGCAGGACGACGACGTGCACCTCACCATTCAGGATTTCGACATTGGCGGCCAACGCATGATCCCGTTGTTCACCTCGGCGGAAACCTTCCAGCGATCGCTGGATGGGCGCGACTTTCCCTATCCTGTTGTGGAAATCCGCTTCGCCACGCTTGTAGAAATGCTTAAAGGCGACGAAACCATTCTGGTGAATCCCGGTACGCCGGACCAATACGCATTCTCGATGAACGATCTGGAGCCGCAAGCATGAAAGCCAAAGTCCACGTGACCCTGAAGAACGGCGTGCTCGATCCGCAAGGTGCCGCCATCGAATCCGCACTCGACCATATGGGCTTTGCCGGGGTGAAAGCCCGCGTCGGCAAATTCATCGAGCTGGAAGTCGCCGAGAAAGATAAAAAGAAGGCCCAAGCCGCCGTCGAACAAATGTGCGAAAAGCTTCTCGCCAACACCGTTATCGAAAAGTACGCCGTGGAGCTGGCTGACTAATGCCTATTCTGCGCTCTGCAAAAAAAGCGTGGCGCGGCGAAGAGAAGCTTTGGGTGGTATTTTGGGGCTGGCTTGTTGGCCTAGATATATTCTTGTCGTACGCAATTATTGGCCCGTTCGGGAATAGGGCACTCACCCCATGGACAGCATTCGAGATTCTTATCGCGATATTGCTTTGCGCCGTTTATTTGTGGCAAATACACATCCTGACACGCTGCGCTAAAAACCATAAATCGCGATTTGTCGGCATTGCTACTACGGTTTTTGCATTTCTTCCCATAGTGATGATGTTAAATAAAACCTTCCTTAACAGTAGTTAATCTCTCTGAAAAACGTGGTAATCAAAATGAAATCCGCCGTCATCGTATTCCCCGGTTCCAACTGCGATCGTGACGTGTTCACGGTGATGCGCGATCAGGGGTTGAATCCTGTTAGCGTGTGGCACGACGATGCCGCGCTGCCCGATGGCCTCGACCTTGTAGTGCTGCCCGGTGGGTTCAGCTTCGGCGATTATCTGCGCTGCGGCGCCATGGCGGCGCGCTCGCCCATCATGCAAAGCGTGAAGCAATTCGCCGACAAGGGCGGCCATGTACTCGGCATCTGCAACGGCTTCCAGATTTTGTGCGAAACGCAACTGCTGCCCGGCACGCTGATGCGCAACGACCACCTCAAATTCAACTGCAAGGAAACCGTGCTGCGCGTTGAGTCGAACAATTCGGCCTTCACCAGCGGCTACAACCAAGGCCAACTGATCAACCTTCCCGTCGCGCATGCGGAAGGCAACTACTTCGCCGACTCCGCCACACTCAAAGCACTCAACGACAACGGCCAAGTAGTACTGCGCTACACCGATGCCATCAACGGCGCGCAAGACAACATCGCGGGCATCACCAACAAGGCGGGCAACGTGCTCGGTCTCATGCCCCACCCCGAACGCCACGCCGACGTCGCGCTGGGCGGTATCGATGGCGCAGTGATGTTCCAATCCCTGCTGAAGAAATTTGCTTAAGCTCAATAACGCGGCAGTAGCCGCGCCAGCCCTGAGCGGCGTGAGTTGTCGCGCAGCATGCGCGATCGGCGAACCACTCAATAAAGTTTTTTTATCGAAGATAAAAAAAGGACCGGGGTTTTACACCCGGTCCTCAGTTGGCAAACCACGTTAAACTCGTTCGTCCGCAAATCCTTGCGGGAATTATCGTGCGATCTCCTGCGCTGCTAGCAGGGCCGCTCCGGCGGGCGGGGAGAATTGCCCCAGAGAGGCAACCTCGTTCCGTCCGTCGTGCTTACCGAGTTGTTTAGACTCGGCGTCTTTGACCTGGATACCAATGTCCGCAAGGGCACGGTCCACTTCAAAGGCGAAGGCTGCACCTGCGATCGGATCATATTGTGCGATGCGCTCAGCAGCTTTTGGCTGCCCCCGCACTTCCAATACGCCCACGATCCCAGTCAATCTCGCCACCATCGTTTTTTTAAAACGTGGCGGTGAAATCCGCCTACAAACCCAATGTAGCAAGCAATCGTTAAAACCTGGTTAAGTTGTCATCCAATTGTAACAAATTTGGAGCGCGCCGATTTTGCCAATTTCACAAGGAATTATAGCTACTTAGGCAAGCAACGCCACAGCATGTCCGCAAAAAATCTGCAGAAAGCCTATTAAAAAATGCGATTTTTTTTACTTCGCAGCCGTACTGACCGCCAACGCGTGCAGGGTCGTACCCAGATCGGCACCGAAAGCAGCATTCACCATGCGATGCTGCTCTACACGCGATTTCCCTGCGAATGCCACGCTCTTCACCGTCACTTTCCAGTGATCGTTATCACCCGCCAGATCCTCTAAATAGATCTCGGCATCCGGCAATGCGGTCTGGATGCGGGCAGTGATATCTTCGCGGGTCATGGGCATGGGCTAACTCCTTCAAGGGAACACTCCTATAGCGTGCGCGCTTCCGTCACACAATCTTCACACTCGCCCTGCCCGCCTTTTGGTAAAAATAAAGGATGCAACTGACTCCGCAGGAATCATCCGCCGCGTTCTGGAACGGCGCCAAACAAGGAGCGAAACGAAGCCTCGGCTACGTCGCGCTGATCGGCGTGCCATTGCTGGCCTGCATGGCCATCGGTATTGTTCCGCTGACCCTGATCAGCTACGGCGCGGCATTGCTTACAGGCATTTCCACCGTATTCACTGTGGGCATGTACAGCGGCCAGAATGCGCTGGCGCAGTACCATCAGAGCAAACACAACAAAATGTACGAGAGCAAACTCGCCCAGCTAGAAGGCCGCACCACCGCGCTCGACCGCGAGGTCGACGAAGTGCAGCATTCACCGCGGGTGAGCACCATCATCGAAGAAGGCGCACGCAGCGCTTCCGGCAGCTTCGCCGACGCCGAAGACGAACGCCGCGACCAGGCTCCCAAAGCCCACACCGTTCACTAAGCGATAAGCCCGATTTCCTTGAGTCGATTCTGCATTTGCATGGCATCCCGATAGGGCGGCACGGATTCATGGCGCAGGAAAACCAGCAGACGCGACTGCATTTCATTGTAGAGCAGCTCAAGATCTTTACGCACATCGTTACGAGAAAGTTTGGTAACGCGGGCTACGTCGCTGACGATGTCGCCTATGTTGTGCAAGCCATCGATGGCCTGCAGCAGCGGAATGGTCGATGGTCGCTTCGTTATGAACATCATTTCTGCCGTGGCGAACGCACGTGGACGAATTAATACGCGCTCACCAATGCCGACTTGTGCCAGTAGCGCGTTGACCTCATCAGCGAAACGGTTGAACAGTGACTGCATCAACCCATAGGTGATGACCATATCATCGGCAAAGGCCGCCGGCTTCTTATCTTGTCTGGTCACATAGAAGTTATGCTTAGTGATCGTGCCATGCATCAGTTCGGCGATCGTCTGGCGTTCGCGTTTGGTTTTATTTTTTACGGCTTCAAGGATCAGCGGATCCTGATTATAATTTTCCGGCGTGTAGGTCGACTCGTCCGTAAAGTCACCGAAGATCATGTTGAGTTTCAGTCCTGCACCCTCGACCCAGTCATAAAGCTGGGGCACGGTATAGGAACGATCGGTGGTGTGCAGCAAGAGATCAAAGATACCGCTTCCATCCGGCCATTGAATATCATTCAGGAACAATTCATTCTTCACCGTGATCCAATTCGTTGATGGCACGTTGTCCAGAAAAGCGCGAGCCATCTTCAATTGCTCACTGCGGCTCATATTCTCACTCATGAGGCGACGGAATAGATCCTGAAGTATGTAAACGCCTATGCGACCGTATTCGGCATACACCATGAGTCCCATGATGCCGTCGTCTTTCAGCATGTCGCCCAGTGCTGCCAACCCTGCATTGGGATCGGGCAAATGGTGAAGCACCCCGGTACATTCAATAACATCGAACTGCCCCAATCCTGAGGTCGGCAGATCAAGGATCGACATGTGATGATGCGTAACATTGGTCAACTGGCGCATAGACAGACGCTGCTTCGCACGATCGATCGAGGTCGCAGAAAGATCGATCGCAACGATTTCGGCTTCACTACCCAGTAACGTTTCCGCCCAGTTGATCGAGGCGTCACCCGTACCATCACCGGCGACAAGGATACGTGTCCCTTTTGAGCGAAGGTCTTTTTTACCTGCCCAGCCATGATGATTGAAGGCAGTAGCGTTGAAACCATCCGCGGCATTGAACATCTGGCCTTCGCGAGAGAGATCACGATACGGATAGGGCAGCTCTTCGTAATGGCCACGGACCTCTTCGGCGTATTCTTTTGGTACGCTGCTCACAACTTTAACTCCTTACGCCGCCATGAAGCCCGGCAGCCATGTTTCATTGACGTCGTGCAGATGCTGCACCGGCACGCGTGCCAGGTCTTCGACGATGAGCAAGTCTGCAATGGTCGTGCCAAGATCATCGAACGGGATAGCGGCTTGGTTCAGCGCTACGAGAACGCGGTCCTTATGCGCCGTGTCGAGTGCCAAAATATAGCGCGCCTGATCTTCACCGAATGCATAGCCATGCGGCACCACACCCAGCGGCAGGCGGATCTGCGCGCCGATCTTTTTCGGCAGCGCCATTTCGGCGATTGCAACGAGGATGCCGCCATCGCTCACATCATGGCACGCAGCCACCAGACCCTCCAGGATCAGTGCTTGCACCATGCGGCCATGCTTGTGCTCTGCCGCAAGATCGACCGGCGGTGGTGCGCCGTCTTCGCTGCCATGAATTTCGCGCAGGTAAAGCGAACTGCCCAAATGGCCCTTCGTTTCGCCGATGACGATGATGTGCTGGCCCACTTCGGTGAATGCATTGCCCACGCGCTTGCTGGCATCGGCCAACAAGCCGACCCCACCAACCGCTGGCGTCGGCTGCACCGATTTACCATGCGTATCGTTGTACAGCGACACGTTGCCGCTCACGACCGGGTATTTCAACACACGGCACGCTTCCGCCATGCCTTGGATAGCGCCCACGATCTGGCCCATGATCTCGGGCTTCTGCGGATTGCCGAAGTTCAGGCAATCGGTGATGGCCAAGGGCTCAGCACCAACGCAAATAAGGTTGCGCCAGCTTTCGGCTACTGCCTGTTTGCCGCCATGGACAGGGTCGGCTTCGACATAGCGTGGCGTGCAATCGCTGGTCATCGCCACCGCTTTGTTGGTGCCATGGATGCGCACCACTGCCGCATCGCCACCCGGGCGAGCCACAGTATCGTTCATCACCATGTGGTCGTATTGCGTCCATATCCAGCGCTTGCTGGCGATATCGGGGCAGCCCATCAACGTGGCTAACGAAGTGCCCAGATCAGCGGCAGGCACTTGCTCCGCAGTGAGCACCGGGCGTGGCGGGGTCAGCGTGTAGGGGCGGTCGTAAACAGGTGCCGCATCGCTCAACGGTGCTACCGGAATATCGCACACCGTTTCGCCATGCATGGTCAGCACCATGCGGCCCGTGTCGGTCAGCGTGCCAATGGTCGCGCAGGCAAGATTCCATTTCTTCATGATGCCATAGACCACATCTTCGTGGCCGGGTTTCAGCACCATCAGCATGCGTTCTTGCGATTCACTGAGCATAATTTCATACGGCGTCATACCGTCTTCGCGCATCGGCACGTTCTCGAGCTTCATCTCGATGCCGAGCTCGCCTTTGCTGGCCATCTCAAGGCTCGAGCAGGTCAACCCTGCCGCACCCATATCCTGAATGGAGATGATGGCATCGGTCGCCATCAGCTCAAGGCACGCTTCGATAAGCAGCTTCTCGGTGAAGGGATCCCCTACTTGCACGGTCGGGCGTTTCTCTTCGGAATTCTCATCGAACTCGGCGCTCGCCATCGTCGCGCCATGAATCCCGTCGCGACCCGTTTTCGCACCGAAATAGATGACGTCGTTACCCACACCCGATGCTTTCGAGTAGAAAATTTTGTCCATGTCGGCCAGGCCCACGGCCATCGCATTCACCAGCGGATTGCCGTTGTAGCTGCTGTGGAAGATGGCTTCACCGCCAACAGTGGGCACGCCCACGCAGTTGCCATAATGCGCAATGCCCGCCACC
>JBEIOT010000243.1:0-2045 GCA_040377415.1 Azospirillum sp.
GGTGATGGCGGGTTGTTCCTGCACCTCGTAGGCGAATTCTTTGAGGCTGTGCTTGTAGGCGACGCGCTCGATGAACGGCACGAGGAGATTCAGGCCGGGCTCCAGTTTGCGGTCGAAGCGGCCGAGTTTCTCGACGATCCACGCCTGCTGTTGCGGCACAATTTTGACGCCCTTGAAAATGATGAGCAGGCCGATGAAACCAAGAACGAAAAATAATACTGCAGCGAACATAAGGTTTTCTCCGTCATCCTGTGGCCGCGCAGCGGAGCACAGGATCTTTAATGGAGCGTGGGAGTCAAATCATTCCACGCGGGATTGTCGCGCTCGATAATGCCGCACTTTTTCGCACGGCCAAGGTTTTTTAATTTTTTCTCGGCAAGGATGGCATCTTCCATCGCTGCATGCTGTTCAAAATACACCAGTAGGTAGCAGCGATATTTCTTAGTGAAGCCCGCAATAAGCGATTGTTTGTGCTGATGAGTGCGCTGGAGGAGATTAGATGTAACGCCAATGTAAATCACCCCACCCTTTTTGTTGGTCATGATGTAGACGCAAGGATGCTTTTCTATGATTGCCTCCTAGATCCTGTGCTCCGCGTTGCGGCCACAGGATGACGTAAGCTAGAGCTCGCGGAATTGCTTTTCGGATCTGTGGGGAGTTTTAAGCACGGGATTTTGCGATGCCGGGGTGATGGCCGGCTTGGCGGGCTGGGGCGCATGGGTCTTTGGCGAAGCGGCGGCTTTACGCTCAGCTTTTTGCCGAACCTGCTCTTTTTCCAAAATGACGACCGCTTTCTCGTGCGTGTGGCCGCCGAGGAATAGTTTTACATACTCACGAAATGCCGGGCTTCTGCGCCAATAGCGGCGCGTAACGAAAAAGAGGATAATGAGCCAAAAAATTGTACCCATGAACTAAAGCTCCTGAAATTGCTTATCCGTTTTTTTATGCAGTTTGACCGGGGCGGGCGGCTTGGCGGGATATTCGTTGCGGGAAGGAGCAAAGAAAGTCGGTTTTTGCTCTGGCGCAGGGGAATCTTCAGACGGTACTGCCGGTCGGCCCCCTGTTTTAAAATCCTGGCGGACATACGCCCAGCCTTGATGAAAGAAATTGCGCGCTAACCACGCAATGGTTAGGCCAACGCCGAGCAAAGGCAGCATTAGCGCTGTCACCGTCGTAAAGCCGGGCTGGTCTATCATAGAGCTAACGGAGAAGAAGCAAATCCCCAGCGCCAGGACCGCAAGACCCGCGCCGACCATAAAATCACGCAATGCAAGCGCGCCGCGACCATGCTCGATCAGAAAAGAAACGAGGCGATGGTTGCCGCTTATGTCGCGCAGCATTTGTTCAAGTGGAGGCGAATCATCGCCTGTCTCGAGTGTGTCTGCACGCTTCTTCTTCCACGCATGATATAGGCGTTTGCCAATGAAGTAAAAAATGACCGCCCAGATGAATGAGCTCATGCGCGCGGCTACTTCGCGGCGACGAGAAGCACGTTACCATCCATCTCGCGGATGATGACGGTGCGACCGACGGTGATGCTGCCGGTCTTATCGATGATGCGGGCGCGCATGAGGGCGCCGGACCAGCGGACCTCGCCGATGGCGTCGTTGATGAGTTCCTGCGTGACCACGGCTTCGGTGCCGATCATGTTGCTGTATTGCGGGGCGTTGGGGTTCATGCGCCAGCTTTTCATTTTGTTCCACAGTAGGATGGCGAACAGCACGGTAGCGAGGCCGAACACGCCGAACTGGGTGATGATGCTGAGCGGATCGATGAGGGCCAGCTCGACCAGCGCGCCGACCAGAATGGCGGCGATGCCGGCGAACAGGAAGCCGATGCCGGGAATGCCGAATGCTTCAAGGGCGAGCAAGACCGCGCCTGCTAGTAGCCAATAGACTGAAATCATGGGTAAACCCTCCGTGAATAACGCAGGCATTCTACCACGCCAGGGCTGGCGGCGCGACTACTCTTTCGCGGGCGCTTCTTCCTTGGGGGCGGTCACCGGCGGCAGCGGCAGCGGGCTATCGCTTTTGCTGTTCAGGTAC
>JBEIOT010000138.1:0-5647 GCA_040377415.1 Azospirillum sp.
GCACCATTGGCCACAGCCATGTGCTCGGGCCGGCTTTACGACCGCAAGAGAAAGCCAAGTTCGTCGCCCGTCGCCTGACCTGCAAAGCGGCCAGCCGCCTGCGTCGTGAGAAATATTATGCGCGGCGTCTCACGCTGTCGGTACGCATCGAGAATGGGCCACGATTCGCCATGGAAGCGCGCTTCTTCCGCGCGCAGGATAGCCAGACCTTCCTGCAGGTGCTGGACCAGCTGTGGACGCAAATGGAAACGGAATCACGCGGGGCGCGCCTGAAGAAAGTATCGGTGGTGCTGTATGGGCTGATCGCCCAGCGCGAGGTCGAGCCGGAACTCTTCGACATGCTGCCGGATGTGGATCTCAAGGCGCGCGCCAAGTCCGAGCAGGTGAGCCGCGCGCTGGATATGCTCAACCACCGTTTCGGGCGCGACACGGTATCCGTTGGCATGCTGCCCAGCGACGGGCGCAGTTTCTCGGGCACGAAGATCGCCTTCACGCGCATTCCGGACAAACAGGAATTCCTGGAATAGTTACGCCGCCGCTGGGTTGCTGCGCGGGGGCAGGGCCAAATGGTTCAGCTTTTCATTCAAGTCTTCGGGGTCGAAGGGTTTGGGGATGTACGCATCCATGCCAGCCGCTAGGAACTTCTCGCGATCACCCATCAACGCGTGCGCCGTCATGGCAATGATGGGAACGCGGTGCAGCTTGTGGTCCGCTTCGTAGCTGCGCACACGCTTGGTGGCTTCTACGCCGCTGATGTCGGGCAGTTGGATGTCCATCAACACGGCGACGTAGTTATCGTGGTTCTCGCTGGCAAGGTTAGCCAGCGCATCGTTGCCAGTGCTCACCGCGTCGCAATCAAAGCCCATGGAGGAAAGCACCGTGCGCGCGACCAGGATGTTGGGTTTATAATCCTCGACCAGTAACACGCGGCCACGTTCGCCGCCGTCCTCGCGCGGCTCGGCCAGATCAACACCGGTCGTGAGCGCCGCTTCCGCACTCGCAGCGGGCAAGGGCAGGGTGACGATGAATTCCGCGCCTTGTCCCGGGCGGCTAATGAGCTCGATCTCGCCACCCATCAGCTCACTCAGCTCGCGGCAGATGGAGAGGCCAAGGCCCGTGCCGCCAAAGCGGCGGGTGATGCTGGGGTCGCTCTGCGTGAATTTCTCGAAGATGGTCTTGCGCGATTCGGGCGGGATGCCGATGCCGGTATCCTTCACGCGAATTTCCAGATGGCCGACGGGGGTGAGGCCGGCGCTTAGCGTCACGCTGCCTTTTTCGGTGAACTTCACGCCGTTGCTAAGCAGGTTGTTGACGATCTGGCGCAGGCGGTGCGCATCGCCGATCAGCTGCGCGGGCAGGTTGGCCGAAAGCTGCAGGTCGATGGCGATATCACGCTCATTCGCTTTCACGCGCGCTAACGTGGCGCATTCTTCCAGCACCTGGCGTGGGTTGAAGGGCACTTGCTCCAGTTGCAGCGAACCATCGTCGAGCTTGCTTAAGTCCAGCAGGTCGTTGATGAGCGCGAACAGGCTTTTGCTGGCGATGTTGAGCGCGTCGACATATTCACGCTGCTTGGATTTTGCTTCGGTGCGTTTGTTCAAGATGCCTGCGATGCCGATGATGGCGTTCATCGGCGTGCGGATCTCGTGGCTCATGTTGGCCAGGAAGCTCGATTTGGCGCGGTTGGCGCTGTCGGCGCGTTGCTTGGCTTCGCGCAGATCGTCTTCCATCTGTTTCAGCGGGGTCACGTCGGTGTGCGTGCCCACCATGCGGGTGGCTTCGCCTTTATTGTTCCACACCGCCACCCCGCGCGACATGATCCAGCGCCATGCGCCGTCTTTGTGATGCACGCGGTAAACATGCTGGTAACTTGGTATCTCGCGCTTCAGGTAGCGCTGCGCGTCGGCCATCGCTTCGGTAAAATCCTCGGGGTGGATGAGGGCCTTCATGCCGTCGACGGTGTTGGCGATCTCGTGCTGTTTGTAGCCGTACATTTCCTTCAGGCGGGGCGAGAGATAGAGTTCGTTGGTGCGCGGGTTCCAGTCGAACAAGCCATCCTGCGAGCCTTTCATGGCAAGGTCGAACCGCTCGCGCGCTTCTTTCAATTCGTCGCTCATCATCTCGTGGCGAGTGCGCAGTTTGATCATCAGCCAGCTGATGACCACCACCACTGCCAGCGAGAACAGCGACGCGATAAGCATCATGCGGATGTAATAGCTTTGGCTGGTGTTGGCTTCTTCCAGTCGCTCCGTCAGCAGGCGACGCTCGGTGCGGCGCACGTTGTCGGCGTTGGTCTGGATGTGTTGCGCCAGTGCGAAGAAGCTTTCCGAATCTTTGGGGTCATAGGCGGCGGCGATATTTCCTTTTTCGCGCGCATCCATGAATTTATGGCTCATCTTGATGAGCGCCTCGACCTCGTATTGCATTTCGGCGAGTGCGTTCTGTGAATCGTCGTAATGCACGCGGTCGGTCACCGCTTTGAGTTTGGCGGGCAGGGCATTGAATTTTTCGACGGCTTCCGGCTTCAGTGCGCGGCTGCCCAGCGAAAGATAGGTCTGCTGCGCCACCACGGCTTCCTGCAGGGCTGCCGAAAACTCCAGCACGCGGGCGATGTTGCTTTGGGTGTAGGACACCCAGCTGTCGCTCTCGCGGATCTGGCTGTAGCTGATGTAATAGGTGATCGCGAGGATGTTGCCGATGATAACAGCGAGCACGATAAATGCCGCCAGCGGCCACTCACGGACCGACCGGTATTTGCGCCAATGTTGTCGCCAATGGTTTCGCATCGTCCCCCATGTTAGGAAAACCGCCTTGGGCACGCAAGGACGGACTACCCCAAGCTCGATTTAAGCTCAAAAGCATATCAAGAGGCGATGTGGTTCCTAGAAACGCAGGGAAAGGTTGAGCGAACCATATTGCTCGGTCTCGCGCTGGGTCTCGAACTGCTGGCTACGCACCACGTGGGTATAGGCCAAGCGGGTGTCATCCCACGTGAACGCAATGCCACCTTGCACGCCACCAACGAACGGTTCTTTGTCGACGGAGTTGCTGTCTTTCCAGGTGTTGCCATCCAGGAAGATGTTGCGGGCGACCGCCTGGCCTTCAAGACCAGCGAACAGGTACCAACCGAAATCGCGGCTAGGGATGAAGAAGTCCGAACCACTCATGCCAGTGCTGATTAGCGGCGGACCGTAATCACCCGGCAGGTCGCGGCCGAAGCGTACGATCGCGCCTGCAGTAGCGTTGGTGTAGATGTTACCCAGATTCGCGCCGACGGTGGGCGTAATGTCAAAGCCCCAGCCGAACGGCGAGAATTCATACAGTGCGCGCCATTTGCGGTTGTAGCCGATGATGATGCCCGGCTCATCTTTCAATTGGTAGCGCCAGCCGCGCGGGTCCGGCGAATCGGTAATTTCATGGATGAATTGCTGCGTGCCTTTGGCACCGGATGATGGGCCGACCATGCCGAGCGTGAGTTTGAAAGTATCGAGCGTGGTGCCAGTATCTGAGACGACGGTCGCCGCGCCATACAGCCAGCCTGCATAGGGCTGGTCGTCCGGTTGATTGGCGACAACGCTGATATCATCAGGCGAATACATGTTCTGGCCGAACTCAAGGCCCCAGCGTTTGTGGCCTTCTTCGGCAAAGAACGGAATGAAATTGGCCGTGCTCTCTAACCAGTTGGGCACATCCGACTCTGGCGAGAAATACGAGAAGCGCACGCCGTTGGTGTAGTTGTTATCGCCACCCGCGAAAATGTCGTTCTCGAAGCTGAGACTGTAAACGCCTTTGTTGTCTTCGACCGCGCGTTCGGGCACGGCGGGCGTTGCCGCGTCACCTTCAGCAGCGAGAGCGGGGGTAAGAAAAGTGCCCGCCAGCAGAAGGCCGGCGAGCACATGTTTGGTTGGGTTCATTATGATTCTACTGATCCGGGTTGGTATCGACAAAGCGAACGGCCACATAGCCGGTGCCTTTGCCTAGGGTAACTTTTTTCGTTTGGCTCATGCCTTCATAGGTCGAAGTGAGTGTGTACACGCCGGGTTTGGCTTTCACTAGCAGGATCGGGCCTTCGGTGGTGGTATTCAGTACGGTTTCGCCGCTGCTATCGGCAAGTGATGCCCCCACGCCCGCAAGGTTGTGGCCGGTGGTGTCGTTATAGGTCACTTTCAGGTTGAAGTCCTTTGCATTGGCTTTGAACCAGTTCTTCTCCCAAGCACCGGTGCCACCGCTAACAAAGGTAACGGCGCCATCGGCACCGCTGGTCTGCACCACAGGTGTTCCGAGGTACGACTCATCATCGATGGTCGGGGCAGTCACCGGGTTGGGTGCGCCGGCTTCGATGGCCGAGTTGGGTTCGATCACTTCACCCGTGATCACGCGCTGTGGGTTCTTCACCGGCTGGCCCGATTTGATCAGCGGGGTCTCATAATGGATGGTGGCGTCCTGCGCGAAGGCGGCGCCGCTGCTCATCAGCATCGCAATGGCGCTGCCGGTGAGGAGGTTACGTGTGCGAATGGTAGCCATAGTGGTTCTCCTGATTTTCTAATTGATGAGGCGTATACGACGCGTCGACTTCTTTACCTGCGGGACAGGTTGCTTGCGTGGGTTCGTTAGACCATCCACAAAGCCATAGGCAACATCACCGACAGCTTCTTGAATGAAGCCGGTAAGGCCGCCATCTGCCTTTTTATTAACGGAGTAATCTTCCTTGATGGTGGAAAGGCGCACGAACCAGTGACCAGCCATCGCAAAGCATGCGATGATCAGCAACAACGTGAAGCCTGCTGTTGCGGCCAGTGCCGACGAGGTCGACCAGCCTGCAGTATCAATTAGAATATGGTACGCTGCTGCGATACCGGCCGCGATGGCCGAACCGGTAAGCACCGAACCAATGATCACCCCCGCTAGGCCCATATACGCTGCGCGCAAGTATTCGCGCAGAGCATCTTCGTCGGGAAGGGCCTGGATCAAAGCCCAGAGCCCTACCCGACGAGCCATGCCGACGTTAAACAGTGCACTGAATAACGACATTGTTACGTTCTAGCGCTTAAAGAGGCGCGAGATGATGGCGCCGACAGCGAATGCTGCAGCAGCCGAAGCGAGCGGGTTGGAACGAATGGTCGTTTCAGCCTTTTCACGTACATGTTGTGCATCGTCACGACGCTCGTTGAAGAAGGTCGAAACTTTTTCACCAGCTTCACGGGCAGTTTCGCGAAGATCGCGAACTTTTTCTTCTGCACGGTCTTGCAGGCGGTTGGCTTCACCTTTAGCGGCCGATACAGCCGAATCTTTCGCGTTGCGAAGTTCGTTGCCGGCGTTATCGAGGTGTTTCTCGGCGTTCTTCTTATCTTTTGACTGGTACATGGTAGACTCCTTAATGTTTATGTTATCGGGTGAACGATGACTCTTTGGTCTTCAATAAACCATACCGTTTGACGGTTGATGATATAAGACCTGGCTAAGCTTTAACAAGCACCCACTTATTAAATTTTGCCGATGGGTTCCCTAGAAGAAGATGTTGAAGAGAACGATGAGAAATACTGGGACGCCCAGTAGATACATCAGCAAGCTTTTCATGATTTTCCCTCCGTTAGTGTTGATGGCCCACTTTCACCCGAAAAGTCATTAATGCGCCATGTGGCGACCC
>JBEIOT010000173.1:0-4155 GCA_040377415.1 Azospirillum sp.
CACCATCGCGATCTTGATGGAATTACCTTCTTGCTGCACCGGCAGCACTTTGTTGCGCACGGCCACTTCGCGCGGCACCAGCGCCACCAAGGCCGGGTCGATCATCGTCGTTTTCGGATCGAAGCGTTCGGTGCCAGTGCTTTCGGCCAATACTTCGCCGAGCGCCGACTCGGTGATGAAGTTCATGCTGACGAGGATATTGCCCAGCAGCTTTTTCGATTTGGCCTGTTCGCGCAGCGCGATCTCGAGCTGATCGTTAGCGATGAGGCCAAGCGCGATCAGCTTCTCGCCGATGCGCATGGGTTTTTTCTCCGGGGCCGCAACCGTGCCAACGGCCGATTTGCCCAGGCCACTTTCACCCGGGCTATCGAATGCCGGCGCGGCAGCATATTGCTGGATATCTTCGCGAACCATGGGCGCAGCGGGCACTTGGGGTGCAGGCAACGGCTGACCAGCATACGGGTCCATGCCTTCCGGCTCGAACGGAACGACAGGCGTCGCTTCAGGCGCAGCTGGCTGGGCAGCGGGTACTACCGGAGCCTTACCCTGCGACAGGAAATCACCATCATCATCCGGCGGCGTCATGTGTTGTGCATTTCTCCCATGTGCGAACAGCGTTTGTTCCCATATAGGAACACGCGGGGCATTTTTCATTCATATATCAGTAAACTAATAGTGCGGTGCAAGCAAAATGCTTCTGGCTGTGGACGTCACATAAGAAAAACGGCGCATGTGCGCAACCTGCCACTTTTCGCTGGCTGGCTGCGGGCTGCTTGCCTATACCCGCCCCATGTCCATTGATGAATCCATTTTTGCCGCCTATGCGATCACCGCCCTGCTGGTAGGCGGGCTGTGCGTGGTCACGTGGGTGCGCGCGGTGCGTGTGAACCGCGCGCTCGTCGCGCAGGAGCGTGGCAAGCGCTCATGAAGCCCAAGCACACGCGCCTTGTGGTCGTACTCGTCAGCCTGCTGGTGATGGGCGGTGCTGCGGCATTGCTGCTCAAAAGCTTTCAGGACAATCTCATCTTCTTCTACACGCCCACCCAATGGCAGGAAAAATCTGCCGAGGTCGGTTTCGACGCCAGCCGCGAGATGCGCATCGGTGGCATCGTGAAGCAGGGCAGCCTAAAACATGTCGATTCGGAAATTCGCTTCATCGTCACCGACCTCACCACCGAAATGCCCGTGACCTATCGCGGCATGGTGCCGACCCTGTTCCGCGAGGATCAGGGTGTCGTCGCACAAGGCCATTTCGAGAACGGCGTGTTCCGCGCGAAGACCATCCTCGCCAAGCATGACGAGAACTATATGCCCAAAGAAGTGGTCGATGCGCTGAAGAAATCCGGCAGGTGGCAGCAATGATCCCCGAGCTTGGCCAGTTATGTTTGTGTCTGTCACTCATCGTGGCGCTGCTGCAAGCGGGCATGCCGCTGGTGCAGCGCGCCGTGCGCCCGCACGCGCTGCTGCCGCTGGTGCGACCACTGGCCACCGTGCAGTTCATGCTGCTCACCAGCGCCTTCGCCGCACTCGTTTACAGCTACGCCGTGTCCGACTTCAGCGTGATGAACGTGCTGGTGAACTCGCACACACAAAAGCCGATGCTCTACAAAATTGTCGCCACGTGGGGCAATCACGAGGGCAGCATGCTGCTGTGGGCGTGGATCCTTTCGGCGTATGGTTTCGCCCTCGCCTATCTCCGGTGGCGCGATGCGGCACTGACGCACACGGCGCTAGTGGTGATGGGTGCGGTAGCCGCAGGCCTGCTTGCCTTCATCATCTTCACCAGCAACCCGTTCCTTCGCGTGTTCCCCTACCCGCCCGAGGGGCAGGATCTGAATCCGCTGCTGCAAGATATCGGTCTTAGCTTCCATCCACCCACGCTCTATATCGGCTATGTCGGTTTCGCCGTGGTGTTCTGCTTCGCGCTGGCGGGGCTGGCGCGTGGTCGCATCGACCGCGACTGGGCGCGTGCGGTGCATCCGTTCATTCTGCTGCCATGGTCGTTCCTCACGCTTGGCATCGGCGCAGGTAGCTGGTGGGCGTATCGCGAGCTGGGATGGGGCGGTTGGTGGTTCTGGGACCCGGTCGAGAACGTGGCCTTGCTGCCATGGCTCATCGGCACCGCGCTGCTGCATGCCAATATCGTGCTCGCGCAACGCGGGCAGCTGGCGCAATGGGTGGCGCTGCTTTCCATTCTTGCCTTCGCCATGGCCCTTATCGGCACGTTCATCGTGCGCTCGGGGCTTATCACGTCGGTGCATGCGTTCGCCAGCGACCCAACACGCGGCGTGTTCATTCTCGCTTACATCGCGGCCACGGTCGGCGCGGGTCTGGCGCTTTATGCCATGAAGCCACTAACAGCGGCAGCGCCGGTGCGCATCGCTTCGCGCAGCGGGCTCATGCTCATCGGTAACGTTATTCTCGTTGCGGCATGCTTCACCATTCTCATTGCCATTCTGTATCCACTGTTCCTGTCGCTCATCGGTGCGCCTACGGTGTCGGTCGGTGCGCCGTATTTCAACGTCACGTTCCTGCCACTCACCGCACCACTGTTGTTGCTGGCAGCACTGGGGCCGCTGCTGCCGTGGGATCGTTTCACCCGCGCGCAATTAAGATCACGCGCGCGTGACTTGCTGCCAGCCTTGCTCGTCGCTGGCATCGTCGCCCTCGCCTTGGCTGATACGAACCTTGTGTTACTGTTCGCCGGTGCCGCGCTTTCGCTGTGGTTGCTGGTTGGGTGCTTCGCGGCACTGCGCCGTGCGGTGCGTGCCAGCTCGAAACAATTCATGCGCCAGCTGGCAAGCGTCACGGCGCATGCGGGCATTGCGGTGCTGGCGCTGGGCATCACGGCAACGGGGCTGTTCAAACAAACCTACGAAGCACCGCTGGTCGCCAGCGAAGCGCTGCAGTTCGGTGAATTCACGCTGAACCTTGTGCAGGCGACGCGCACCGAGGAACATAACTACACCGTGCGCCGCGCCACGTTCCGCGTTAGCCATCACGGCACACGCATCACCGAGCTTACGCCCGAGCTGCGCTTCTACCCCGCGCGCGGCATGCAGACCACCGAGGCGGCGCTTTATTCCACCCCGCTGCGCGACATCTACCTTGTCATCGGCGATGCTCCGGCAGACGATGACGGTACGCCCGCGCTGGGCGTACGCATGTACGTGACGCCCGGCCAGCAATGGTTATGGCTTGCCTTCCTGCTCATCGGCGGCGGGGGATTACTTGGATTCATCGGATCATGGCGCGAGCGCCGCATGGGAGAGAACGCATGAAGATCAACCCGCGTCATTTGCCGCTGCTGGCGTTCCTCGCCCTCGCCATGGGATTATGGGCGACCATGGAATATAACCCGCAGCCCAAGCTGCCGGTCGAAACCGTGATGCCACCCTTCACACTGCAAAAGCTTGGCGAGAATGAAGCCAGCACCTGGCAGCCCACGCCGGGCACCATCACCATCGTGAATTTCTTTGCGACATGGTGCGTGCCGTGCCTGGCTGAGCATCCGCAGATCACGAAGCTGTCGAAGCTTGATGGTGTCGAAGTGGTCGGCATCGCATGGAACGACCAGCCCGCCGCCTTGAATGCGTGGCTGGAAAAACATGGCAACCCGTTCACCAGCGTGTGGCGCGACCCGAGTGGCCGCGCCGCCATTTCTGCAGGCCTGCGCGGTGTGCCCGAAACGTTCGTGCTCGATGCCACCGGCAAAGTGCGCATGCATGTACGCGGCGCCATTCATGAAGGCACCGCGGCCGAGATCGAGTCGCTGGTGAAGGAGTGGCAGCATGCGCCGCTTAAGTAGCTTCCTGCTCATGTTATGCTTAGCGCACGGCGCAGCGGCGATGACGCTGGAATCGCGTCTGGCCGACCCTGCGCAAGAGAGCCTCGCGCAGGAACTGTTCCACGAGATCCGCTGCATCGTGTGCGAGGGGCAATCGCTCGCGGAATCCGACGCGGTGCTGGCACAGCAGATGCGTGCCGAGATCCGCCGCCGTGTCGCCACGGGCGATGATGCGGGCCAAGTGAAAGATTATTTCGTGCAGCAATACGGCACACAAATTTTGCAGCGCCCGCCGCTCATCGGCGCCACCGCATTCCTGTGGGCCATGCCCGTGTTATTCCTTTTAGTCGGTGCGTGGTTCCTGCACC
>JBEIOT010000123.1:0-6222 GCA_040377415.1 Azospirillum sp.
CGCACTGAAAACGGCGAACTCGGGTTACCTGACCCGTCGTCTCGTTGACGTGGCACAGGATTGCATCATCACCATCGATGATTGCGGCACCAAAAAAGGCATCATTGCCAAGACCGTCATCGAAGGCGGTGAAGTGGTGATCCCGTTGGCCGATAAGATCCTTGGCCGTACCAGCGCCAAAGACGTGCTGCACCCGACCACCGAGAAAGCCATCCTGAAAGCCGGGCAACTGATCGACGAAAAAGCGGTGGAAGCCATCGACGAATCGGGCATCGAAGCCATGATGATCCGCTCGGTACTGACCTGCGACGCTGAAGAAGGCGTCTGCGGCAAGTGCTATGGCCGCGACCTGGCCCGTGGCACCCCGGTGAACCTCGGTGAAGCTGTCGGCGTCATCGCTGCACAGTCCATCGGCGAGCCCGGCACCCAGCTGACCATGCGTACCTTCCACATTGGTGGTGCGGCACAGCGTGGCGCCGAGCAAAGCAGCATCGAAGCATCGCACGAAGCGAAACTCGAGCTTTCCAACAAGAACGTGGTGAAAGATTCGGCCGGTCGTGCCGTTGTCATGAGCCGTACCTGTGAAGTGGTACTGCGCGATGATAAAGGCCGCGAGAAAGCCCGCCACAAAGTTCCTTACGGCGCGCGCTTGCTCGTCGATGAAGGCGCGACCGTGAAAAAAGGCCAGAAGCTGGTCGATTGGGATCCGTACACGATTCCCATCATCACCGAGCGTTCGGGTATCGCGCATTACCGTGATCTCGTTGAAAGCGTTTCGCTGCGCGAAGTGCTCGACGAAGCCACCGGTATCGCGAGCAAAAAGGTCATGGATTTCCGTCAGCAGACGCGTGGTCAGGATCTCAAACCCCGCATCGCACTGCGTGACAAAAAGGGTGAGATCATCACCCTGGCGAACGGCCTGGAAGCGCGATACTTCCTGCCGGTCGACGCGATCCTTTCGGTCAACGACCAACAGGAAGTGCATGCTGGTGACGTACTGGCACGTATCCCGCGTGAATCGGGCAAGACCCGCGACATTACCGGCGGTCTGCCGCGCGTTGCGGAACTGTTCGAGGCACGTAAGCCCAAAGACCACGCGATCATCTCGGATCTCGAGGGTGCTGTTGAGTTCGGTAAGGACTACAAGAACAAGCGTCGCCTGATCGTGCGTTCGAAAGACGCCGATATCGAGCCCGTTGAGTACATGATCCCCAAAGGCAAGCACATCACGGTGCACGAAGGTGACTACGTGATGAAAGGTGACTTGTTGATGGATGGTCACCCCGTTCCGCACGACATCCTGCGCGTGATGGGTGTCGAAGCATTGGCCCAGTACATGGTCAACGAAGTGCAAGCCGTTTACCGCCTGCAAGGTGTAGGCATCAACGACAAGCACATCGAAGTCATCGTGCGCCAGATGCTGCAAAAAGTGGAAATCCTGAACCCCGGTGAAACCACCTTCTTGGGTGGCGAGATCGTGGATCGCGAAGAGTTCCAGGAAGTGAACAACAAAACGGCTGCTGCTGGCTTCAAGACCGCCATCGGCTCGCCCGTCCTGCAAGGCATCACCAAGGCGAGCCTGCAGAACCGTTCGTTCATCTCTGCGGCATCGTTCCAAGAGACCACTCGCGTGCTTACCGAAGCGTCCGTTCAGGGCAAGACCGACAAACTGTTGGGCCTGAAAGAGAACGTCATCGTGGGTCGCCTCATTCCTGCCGGTACTGGCGCTGCCATTGCCCGCATGAAAAAGGTCGCCAAAGGCCGCGATACCGAGATCGAAGCAGCCAAAGCTGCCCAGATCGAAGCGCAGAACAGCGGCGAAGCAGCGTAGAGCTCCTTCAACGCCAAACGAATCAAGGCCGCTCCTTCAGGGGGCGGCCTTTTTTCTTTGGCCTATCAATCGGTTGATAATTGGTAACTTACGGAATTAGCTAAAATTTGAGTCAAATTGCATAAGCGAATTGGCATGGTCCCTGCATAGCTCTGGTCATAACAAAACCAACACTCGGAGCTAAACATGTCTTTCCTTCTTCGCCACCTGCCCACCACCCACAATACGTTGGAGGCCGGCATGCTGCTGGTCGCCCATGACAGCCTGATCGCCATGCATGAAGTCAGCGGTGAATCGCTGAAAGCTGCCGTGCGCGCCATGATCACCCAGCAAGCCGAAGCGCTGCGCGTGGATCGCCTTTTCTAGAATTCAAAAAAACGACAACAACAACACTCGCTCGAGGAGACTTAGCATGAACTTTTTCCGCCAAGGCCGCCAATCGGACCATGTGCCTGCCGTTGCCCGCAACCAACCGGTGGACGCGCGCAGCGTGCGCGCCGCCAATGAAAGCCTGAAAGCGATGCGCCGCATCAGCAACGAGCTGTTGCAGAAAGCCGTGCATGATCTAGTGAACGAACAGGCCGAAGCATTGCGCCGCGAAAAGCTTTAGGGCTTCAGCTTCACCTTCTGGCCTTTTTTAAGCTCGCTGAGGCTCTTTAGCTGGCCACAGGCGGCCATGATGTCCTCGCCCCGTGTCTTGCGAATGGGCGAGGCGATTCCGCCGGCTATAAGCACGCGTCCGAAAGCATGGATGCGGTTATTGCTGCTGCAGGTATAGGGCGCACCCGGCCACGCATTGAACGGAATGAGGTTCACCTTGGCGCGAATGCCTTTCAGCAAGCGCACCATCTCATGCGCTTCGGCCTCGGAATCATTCACGCCATTCAACATCACGTATTCGAACATGATGTGGCGGTCGCTGACCAGGCTTTGGTATTCGCGGCAGGCCTCGAGCAACTCGGCGATGGGGTATTTGCGGTTAATGGGCACGATCTGGTCGCGCAGATCATCGTCTACGGCGTGCAAGGAGATGGCGAGGTTGGTGCCAGCGTCTTTCGCTAGCGGCACAATTTTTGGCACCACGCCCGAGGTGCTCACGGTAATTTTGCGGCGCGAGAGGGCGAGGCCTTCCGCCGAGCGCATCAGGTCGATGGAGGCGATGAGGTTGTCGTAGTTGTAGAGCGGCTCGCCCATGCCCATGAACACGATGTTGGTGATGGCGCGGGTGGGTGCATCGCCCTGGCCGTGGCTGCCGTTGGGCTTGCCTTTACGGGCCATCATGTCCCATTCGCCAAGCCCATCCTTTGCCACCAGCAATTGTGTGATGATCTCGCCGGCGGTGAGATTGCGCACGAGGCGCTGCGTGCCGGTGTGGCAGAAGGTGCAGCTGAGCGTGCAGCCGACTTGCGAGCTGACGCACAGCGTGCCGCGGTCGCCATCGGGGATGAACACGGTCTCGACTTCGTTCTCATCGGCGAATTTCAGCAGCCATTTTTGCGTTTGGTCGAAGCTCACCGCGTTGCGTGAGATACCGGCGCGGGCGATGCTGAATTTTTCTTCCAGCTGCGCTTGCGTTTCTTTCTTGATGTTGCTCATGGCCGCGAAGTCAGTGGCGCCGTGTTTGTAGATCCACTGCCAAATTTGTTTGGCGCGGAACGATTCAACGCCGAGGGCTTTGAGTTGCTCGACCACCGCGTCGTGGCGCATGCCCACGAGATTCATTTTGGTAGCCAGAAGTTCGGCCGCATTATCGACCGTATCGGCCGTTTTCATGATGGGTTGCGTGCTCATGCCTGCACCACCAAGCGATAGGTGCCGTCCTGCGTTATAATGTCGGCTGCAGCGGGCGTCAGCTCGGCCAGTTTGCTGCGCAGGCGATAGATGTGCGTCTCCAGCGTGTGCGTTTCGCTGTCGCCCGCATAGGCCCACACATCCTTCAGCAATTGCTCGCGCGAGGCGGCAGCGGGCAGGGCAGCATGCAGTGCGGCCAATAGTAGCGCTTCTTTTTCGGTCAGCGGTACGTGCTGGCCTTTTTCGTGGTGCAGCATGCGCGCCAAGGGCTCCAGCCGCCAGCCAGCGGAAAGCGCTAACGGTGCGCCTTTTACATTGCGTTGCAGACGCTGCAGTTCGGTGGCTAATGCGCGCAGCTTGATGGCGGGCGCGAGCGTTTGCACATCGCCATTGGGCGCGACGAGCTCGAGCTGTTTGTCCTGATAGCGCACCATCGGCACGCCCGATTCAGGCGCAGTGATCTCGCAGCGCAAAGTGGCGAGCAGGTCGGTCAAGGTGCGGCCGATCACGGCCGAATCACTGGCAAGGGCGACGCGCATCTATTGCTCGCTCAGTGTGCGCGCGGTGGGCGCGGGCATGTCGTTCAGGTCGGTGCTGAAATCGTTGTAATCTTCCGGCAGCGATTCGAGGTCCATACGGTTGCGTTTGCGCGCGTCGGATTCGGAATAGACGGTGACACCACTGCCGTTGCGGCGCATGGTGGGTGCGGGCAGGGCCGCCTCGCCGCTAAGCATGGTGGTGGCAGGCACGCGCACGACTTGCGGTTTGTGAATGAGCGGTAGCAGCAGTGCCAGCACGAGATTGACGAACGCGACGCCGACGATGAGCGCGATGCCAAAGCGGCTGTCTTCCGACCAGTGCGGTTCGATGGCGGGAGCCTGGCGCGGCGCATCGCCTGCACGGCGGCCCGGGCTGCGCGTGGGGAACGAGGCGTCGGTCACCGGCAATGGTTCGGGCTCGGGCATGGGTTCGGGCGCACCGGCACGCCGCGAAAATTGCGCGGGGCGGCGCAGCACTTTCGGGCGTGCGCCGGAATCGGCAGGTGTGGGGCTGTCGGTGCGGAAGCTCATGGGTGTGGGTTTTGTCATTACAGGCCCCAAAAAGCAAAGAAAAACCGCGTGGTTCTTGACGCGACGGCCCCGCCAAACTAAGCATTCGCGCATGCCTAAACCCGCCCCCATTGCCAGTGAAATCGCCATGGCCGAGCGCTATGCCAGCGAAGCGTTGCGTGTGATGAAAGCGCGCGATGTATCGCCGACGCCAAAGCACTATGCCGTGTTCTATGCCTATGCAGCGGGCCAGCCGGGCGACCTGATCAAGGAACTCGACCTGTTGGGCGCCCAAGAGGTCGAGCTGACCGACGAGTTGCTCGATAAGCTCTACAATAACCATCTGGCCGGTATCCAGAATCGTGCGGTGGCCGATGCGGCAGCCGGTGCCAAGCGCATCCTCGCCGAGATGGTGCATTCCATCGCCACCTTTACCGGCACCACGCACAGCATCAGCCAGGAGATTCAGCAGAAGATCGAAACGGTCGAGGACCCGATGTCGGAGGAGACCATCAAGCTGATGGCCAAATCCGTGGTCGATGGTGCGTTGACCATGATGAGCTCGAGCGAATCGGTCGCCAAGCAGCTGGTGGGCGCGCAAAGCGAGATCGCCAGTTTGCGCGAGAACCTCGCCAAAGCGACGACGGAATCCGAGCGCGACTTCCTGACCGGCACCTATAACCGCAAGGCCTTCGATAAGCGCCTTTACGAAGCGGCCGAAGAAGCGGTGAAGACCGATTCGGAGCTGACGCTCATCATGATCGACATCGATCACTTCAAGAAATTCAACGATAATTTCGGCCACCTCATTGGCGATGAAGTGCTTAAAATTGTGTCACGTGCGCTGACCGATTCGGTCAAGGGCATCGACACCGTGGCGCGCTATGGCGGCGAGGAATTCGCCATTATTTTACCGCGCACGCCCATTGGTGGCGGCATGATCGTGGCCGAGCAAATTCGCAAACTCATCGCGGGCCGCGAGTTCAAGAACCGCGCCACCGGCGAGCATTACGGTGTCATCACCATGTCGGCGGGTGTGGCGGCGTTCCGCACGCATGGCATCGAGGATTCGCCGACCGCGCTTATCAAACGCGCCGATGAGGCGATGTATCGTAGCAAGAACGCGGGCCGTAACCGCGTGACGCAGGAAACGCTGACTAACTAAGCCTGAAGCGGATATCCGCGGGCGTTGCGCCCGCAGCCCGCAGGTCTGCCAGCGTTTCGCTCCCCCTACTTTTTGAGAGTTTTTCGCCTTGTGGTGCCCGCAGCAGTGCGTGGTGATGGTATTTCGGCGTGGGCAATCCCAGCAGCGCCTGTAGCAGCACATGCAGGTCGGTCGCGGCCTCAAGATCCTGTCCGCGAACGATGTGCGTGATGCCTTGCAGCGCATCGTCCGTCACCACGGCGATGTGGTAGCTGGTGCTGATGTCTTTGCGCGCCAGCACCGCGTCGCCCCAGCGGGCAGGGTTGGCGGGCATGGTCTCTTCGTGCATCTCTGGTGGGGTGAAGCGGGTGTAATGGTGAGGCCCCGGCGCGGCGGCGAGGGCGCGC